>CBFCZJ010000237.1:0-6193 GCA_965602445.1 uncultured Desulfobacterales bacterium
GTTCCGGCGTGGTACATTCGGTCGCAATGATGGTGACATCTCTTTTACCGCCGAGGCGCAGAGTGCGCAGAGAAAATTTTGAGAGGGTCTTATTTGCGTCCTCCGTGTCTCGGTGATTTTTTATGACCCGAGCACTTGGCCGGTTGTCATGTCGGCGGCCCGTCCGGAAAGCGCTCGGCCAAAAAGGCGGCGGTGGCCGATGCCGCACCCGGCACCCCTGCCTGTCGCTTCATGAAGGCCGACAGGTCTTCGGGCCGGTCAATGTCGGACCAGCATTCCAGCAGGCACGGCGTTTCATTCTTGCGCCGAAAGGCGGCCAGGGTTTCTTGGAAGACCCGCCCGGATCCCCATGGCTGGCCGTCGAAAACCGATTCGGTAAAACCGTCGGCCCGGAAGCCGATCAGATAGTAGCCGCCGTCATGGGTCGGTCCGATCACCGAAGAAAAGGAGCGCAGGCAGTCAAACGCCTGCCCGATTCGTTCCGGGGGCAGATCCGGAATGTCGGTCCCCACCAGCACCGCCCGGCGCACCCCGAGAGAAAAGGCATTTCGAAAGGCGTCCGCCATCCGCCGGCCGAGGTTTGCGCCCCTCTGGGGCATCATCGGATAGCCGGACCCCAGCCAGCGGGAAATCTGTTCTTTTGCCCCTGCCGGCGTGTAGCAAAGCCAAACAGGCGGATCGCTTTTTGCCGCAGCAGCCAGGATATCGACCACAAAACACCGGTACAGGGCAAGGGCCGTGTCGGCCCCCAGCAAACGGCCCAGGCGGGTCTTGACCCTGCCGATGTCCGGCGCCCGCAAAAAAAGCAGCACGCACTCCGAATCGGTTGACGCGCCGGTCAATTGGATTTTCCCGAGACCTTTTCCAGCGCGTGGATGATCTCGCCGACGGAAACTTTCAAGGTGCTGTCCACCGGTTTGAGACGACCCGTCTCGTACACCCGGTCTTCGAATGCACCGGAAACGGCGAACGCCGGTGCGGCAGCCAAGAGAATCAGCAGCGAAAGCCACCTTCTGGCATCCGTAATTTGTTTCATGGTATATCTCCCCTTATTTGAGCCCTGCGTCTGCGAGGAGCTCGTTCAGGAACTGCCCGGCGTCTTTCGGTCCTCCAAGTTTGGAATAAAACACCCGGGTCGAACCGTCCTTGGCGATTTTGACGCCGAAGAAATAGGGGGTTCTGACTTCCCCCAGTCGCTGGTGAAGCGAGTAGTCCTGGTCCGGGATCAAAGGAAACGGCACCTCGTAGACCTTTCGGAAGTGCCCGACCTCGAAGGCCGAGTTTCCGGCCCCGATGCCGATGATTTTTACCCTGCCCCGGAGGCGGGGGTCGTTTTCGATCTTTCGATAAAAAGCGTTCATCTCATATAATTTTTTTCTTGACAAGGGTCCCGAGTGTAATCTAAACAGTAATCATTACTATTACGAAAACCGATCATCTCAATTTTTTCCACGAAGGGAGAACATTCATGTCAGACGACACCAAACCGGTCAAAAAAAAGAAAGAAATCAACATTTCCGATGTGACCACCTGCCGGGCGACGGCGCAGATGCTTGAAAAAGCGCGGCGGGACGGCGTTGAAACCGCCTTCGATCGTGCGGCCAATATGAAGGCCTGCCCCATCGGCGCGGATTCGGCCTGCTGCAAACATTGCTCCATGGGTCCGTGCCGGCTCAATTCCAACGATCCATATGGCAAGGTCGGCGTCTGCGGCGCCACCATCGACACGATCCAGGCCCGGAATTTTGCAAGAATGGTGGCTTCCGGTGCGGCCGCCCACACCGACCACGGCATGGCCATGCTCGATCTGTTCCGGGAAGTGGTCAACGGCCACATTACCGACTACCGGATCAAAGACCCCCACAAGCTTCACGAGGTGGCCAAATCCGTCGACATCGAGACCGAGGGTCGCAGCGATGTCGACATCGCAAACGACCTGTACAAGGAGCTGGAAAGAACCTACACCCAGGTCAACGGCGAGATTCCGTTTGCCAAGCGGGTTCCGGAAAAAACCCTGGAAACCTGGCGCAAGCACGGCATCGTGCCACGGGGCGCCATGCGAGAGATCATGGAGCTGATGCACCGCACCCACATGGGTGTGGACCAGCACTATGAAAACATCACCAAGCAGTCGAGCCGAACGGCCCTCTCCGACGGGTGGGGCGGCTCCATGGTGGCCACGGAGATCTCCGACATCCTGTATGGCACCCCGACCCCGGTTTCCGTCGACGTGAACATGGGCTGCCTGAAAGAGGACCAGGTCAACATCATTGTCCACGGCCATGAGCCGAATATGTTCGAGTCGATGCTCGAGTCGGTCAACGAGCCGAGCCTGATCCAGGCTGCCAAGGACGCCGGCGCCAAGGGGATCAACCTGGTCGGCATGTGCTGCTCCGGCGCGGAGATGCTCTCGCGCCACGGCGTGCCCCATGCGGGCAACTTCATGTCCACCGAGGCGATTCTCGTGACCAACGCGGTCGATGCGATGTGCGTGGACATCCAGTGCATCAAGCAGGCGCTGGTCAAGGTGGCCGATTGCTACAAGACCCCGCTGATCACCACCAACCCCCGGGCCCATATCGAGGGGGCGACCCACATCGAGTTTACAGATCACGATCCCAGGGCCTGCACCGACGAAGTCGTCATAAAGGCCATTACCCGGTTCAAGAACCGCCAGGGCGACGTGGAAATTCCGCGGATCTCCAACATCGGCATCCACGGCTTTTCCCACGAATACATCAACTACATGCTCGGCGGCACGTTCCGGGGCTCTTACACCCCGCTCAACGACAACATCATCAACGGCCGGATCCGGGGCGTGGCCGGCGTGGTCGGCTGCACCAACCCGCGAGTCAAGCAGGACTACGTGCATGTCGAGCTGGTCCGGGAGCTGATCAAAAACGACGTTCTCGTGCTTCAGACCGGCTGCTCGCAGATCGCCTTGGCCAAGGCCGGCTTCTATACGCCGGAGGCGGCCCACCTGGCCGGCCCCGGTCTGCAGGAAGTCTGCGAAACGGTCGGTATGCCGCCGGTGCTGGGGATCGGCTCCTGCGTCGACAACAGCCGGATCCTGGTGGCCGCCTCGGAGATGGTCCGAGTGGGCGGTCTGGGCAGCAGCATCGCCGATCTGCCCGCTGCCGGCGCCGCTCCGGAGTGGATGAGCGAAAAGGCCATCAGCATCGGGCAGTACTTCGTGGCCTCGGGCGTATTCACCGTGTTCGGCGTCACCTACCCGATCGTGGAGAACACCAAGTTCCACCAGCACCTGTTCGATGGCCTGGAAAAGCAGGGCCTTGGAAAGTGGGGCTTTGCGGTGGATCCTTACGACATGGCCAAGATGATGATCGCCCATATCGACAAGAAGCGAAAGGCGCTCGGACTCGACAAGGCCAGAGAGCGGGTCCTGATGTCCATGGAAGACCGGATGAAGCTCGAAGCGTAAATTTTTGGCTCGTACCTCGCCAAAAATAAGAAGGGCCTCCCCGCTGGGGAGGCCCTTATTTTTTATACGGTTGACAGGTTCGAGGGTTCCGGGTTGCGGGTGAAAATTCTCCGTTCAACTCCTTGAATCTGTTTGCCTGGAACCCCTGAACCTCTAAACCCTGGAACCTCTGAACCCAACCCGGCGGCGGTAGCCGCCCCAAGAAATCAAAACGGGCTGAGGGCGGCTTGCCGCCCGTTTTGATTTCCGGGTGATCGTCGAGAAAACGATACAGCGTGGCGCGGCCGACTGCCAGCTCGCGGGCGGCGCGGGCCTTGTTGCCTCCGGTTTTGCGGAGGGCTTCGATGACCGATTCCGGATCCAGCTTCCGGAAAGCCCCTCGTTTTTTCGGCGGTCCGGCGCCGGTTTGAAGCTCCATGGGCAGGTGCTCCGGCAAAATGACCGAGCCCTTGCACTTTACGATCGAAAACTGTACGGCGTTTTGAAGCTCCCGAACGTTGCCCGGCCATGGATAGTCGAGCATCAGGGAGATCGTCTCCTTGGAGACGCTGTAGTGCTTTCGGTCGTGGCGCTCGGCATCCTGTCTGAGAAAGTGGTTCACCAGCAGCGGAATGTCGTTTTTCCGATCCCGAAGGGGCGGAATCAGGATCGGCACCACATTGAGCCGATAGAATAGATCCTGCCGGAAGCGCCCCCGTTGCACCTCTTCTTTCAAGTCCTTGTTGGTGGCGCTGATCACCCGGACGTTGACGGTCAGCGTCTTTTCCCCGCCCACCTTTTCAAATGTCCCTTCCTGAAGAAACCGGAGCAGCTTTACCTGCAGGTGGTTCGACAACTCTGAAATTTCGTCCAGAAACACGCTTCCGCTGTCGGCCAGTTCAAAGCGGCCCTTCTTGTCGCGGATGGCGCCGGAAAATGCCCCCTTTACGTGCCCGAACAGTTCGCTTTCGATGAGGCCTTCGGGCAGCGCCCCGCAGTTGATGGGAACAAACGGCGCGCCTCCCCGGCGGCTTTCGTTGTGGATGGCTGCGGCGACCAGCTCCTTGCCGGTTCCGGTTTCGCCGAAGATGTGCACCGGAAAATCGTATCCGGAAAGGTCTCGGATCTGCTGGAAGATCTGCAGCATCTGGGTGTCTTTGCCGATGATGTTCGAAAAGCTGGTCAGCTCCCTGGCCCGTATCTGGCAGCTGAGCAGGTCTGTGATGTCCCGAAAGGAGGCGAGCACCCCGACCATATCGCCGTCATCGTTGTCGATGGGGGCGACCGACATCTCCAGCCGCCGCGCCTCGCCGGTTTTGGTCACGATGTTGATCGGGTATTCGGTGTGGTCGTCAAGCTTCGGAATATGGTCTTGATCGCAGAAGGAACAGCGCTCCCCGCAAAAGGGGCTGCCGAAGGCCTGGTGGCAGTCTCGTCCCACTACGTCTTTGCGGTGGTATCCGGTGATCTTTTCGGCCTCCCGGTTGAAAAAGAAAATCCGCCGCTCCAGATCGTGGGCGATGATGCCTTCTTTCAGGTTGTCTAAAATCCGCTCCAGGTTCTCCCGGCGATTCCATATTTTTTCGAGGCTTGACTGCGGCATCGGCAAGGCTTTCGACGCAAACGGCGGTAAGTTGTTCGTAAAACAGCTATAGGCTGGGAGGCTGGGATCCGTCTTCGCCCTGTGAGCTTCGCCGCGACGAGCGCCGGGAGGCTCTACCCTAAAAAAAACCAACGGGATATAATCAAGACCTAAATTAAGCGATTTTTCTCCGGGATCTTTCTGCTGGCGGGCATTAAGCCCGCCCCTACGAGGCCATCGCCGCCCCGTGGGTAGGGCGGGGTTCATCGCCGCCCGGATGCCAGCCGGGATTGGCTGAAAGACATCTCACAATCGCTCAGAGCAGGCAAGATTTAAGTTTAATAGAAAAAAACCCGCTCAACCCCCGCAATCATGTTCTTTTCTTGCCTCCCGGCCTTTATACGTCCTGCCAGCCTATAGAAACGGCCCCCTAAAGTCAATTGCCGGGGAGACGAACCGGCAGCTTCCTGTTGAGGGCGACGCCGTCAAGATCGATGTGCACGTCGTAGGCGATGATCTTTACCCCGGATGCCTCGGCTGCGGCCAGCCCCTTGCTGTATTCGGGATCGATGGCCGCGGCCGGGGCAAAGAAGGCGGCGTCGGTCCGCTGGATCAGATAGAACATCGCGCACCGGTGGCCTTTTGATACCAGCTGCGAAAGCGCCAAAAGGTGGCGCAGCCCCCGGCCGGTCACTGCATCGGGAAACAGCGCAACCCCGTCTTCCACCAGCGTGCAGTTTTTGATTTCCACAAAGCAGCGGTTGGCACGGCGGTCTTCCATGACGATGTCGATCCGCGACCCGTTGCCGACCGAAACCTCTTTGCGGACCTGTTCATAGCCGGAAAGTTCAGGGACGGTCCCGGCCGACAAGGCGCTGTAGACGAGCCGGTTGGGGATGCCGGTATTGACGCCCACAAGAGAGGAGGGCATTTCAATTAACTCCCAGGTATAGGAAAGCTTCCGTTTGGGGTTGTCGCTTTTCGACAGGTAGACCGGTCTTCCGGCTTCGCTGCATCCCTTCATGCTGCCGGTGTTGGGACAGTGGGCCGTGACGATCCTGCCGTCTTCCAGAACGACGTCGGCCAAAAAGCGCTTGTAGCGGCGAACCAGGGTCCCGCGGATCAGTTTCGGAAAGGGGAGGGACGGGTGTGTTGTGTTTTTCTTTTGTTTTTTCATGGCCGAATCGGGT
>CBFCZJ010000238.1:0-6181 GCA_965602445.1 uncultured Desulfobacterales bacterium
CGGATGCAAAGCGAAGACGACATCAAAAAACTGGCCTTGGAGCTCATCGCCGGAATCGCGCCGGAAGCGGACATCACGAATCTCGATCCCACCGATCGTCTGCGCAATCAGTTCGATTTTGATTCGGTGGATTTCATGAATTTCGCCGTCGGGCTGGAACAGCAGCTGAACCTGAAAATCCCGGAAGAAGACTACCCGCAGCTGGCGACGTTGAAAAGCTGCGTCGCATACCTGAAGTCGAAGATGGATCGATAGATTTCTTTTTGACTTTAAACGGATTAACTCGGCGGTGAAACCATCGTCGCTGTAATTACGCCCCGTTGTATTTGGCAGCCGCCTTACAGCGTCAGAGAGACAAGCATCACACCGGGTTCTTCCGGATCCCGTCTTTTTTTGAATCCGAACGCGTCACACAGCCTCAGCATCGATTTGTTTTCGGCCAGCACTTCCCCGAAAAGCGCCCCGATTCCCCGGTTTTTGCCGCAGTCGATCAGGCGGCGCATGAGCATCGGGCCCAGACCCAAGCCGGTCATGTCCCGGCGCACGAGGATGGCGAATTCGGCGCGCTCGTTGTCCGGATCCGCCGTGAACCGCACCGTGCCGAACAATTCCGGTCCTTTTTCAGCACTGGGATCACAGAGGACCAGCGCCATTTCCCGGTCGTAGTCGATCTGGGTCAACCGCGCCGCCAGGCTGTGGGGCAGGATCTTCATGGGATGGAGAAATCGCAGACGGATCTCGTCCCTGGAAAGACTCGAAAAAAGGGAATGAAGCGCCGGTTCGTCCTCCGGCCGGATCGGGCGAAGCAGCAGTGTCTGGCCGTCGGCAAGCGTGACAGTTTCCTCGAGCTCCTTGGGGTAGGGGCGGATCGCCAGCCGCTGGGCGGCGGGGCGATCCGATTTGACCACTTTGATCCGGGCATCCAGCGCCACCACTCCCTGCTCATCGGCAAGCAGGGGGTTGATATCCAGTTCGGCGATATCGGCGATGTCGCAGACCAACTGAGAGACCTTGACCAGGGTCAGCGCAATCCCGTTCAAATCCGCGGCCGGTTTGCCGCGGAAGCCCTCAAGCAGGCGAAATACGCGGGTGCGTGTCATGACCTCCCGGGCAAGATGCATGTTCAGCGGCGGCAGGGCGACAGCCCTGTCCTGGATCACTTCCACGGCCGTACCCCCGTGGCCGAACAGGATCACCGGACCGAACTGCAAGTCACTGTGGACCCCGACAATCAGCTCCGTGGCGCCGGGCCGGTGCACCATGGGCTGCACCGTAAACCCGGCGAGCGTCGCTTCGGGGAATTTTTCCCGGACCTGTTCCTCCATGACCCGAGCGGCCTCTTTCACCGATTCCTCGGAGGTCAGATTCAGTGCCACCCCCCCTGCGTCGGACTTGTGGGTAATATCGGCGGACAGGATTTTCAAGGCCGATGGCTCCCCGAGCTTGGCGGCGATCCTTGCGGCCTCTTCGGCGGTGGCCGCCTCGGTTGTCGGGACCACCGGGATCTTATAGGCGGCTAGAACGGCTTTGGCCTCGGTCTCGGTCAGCCACTGTCTTGCTTCCGACAAGGCCGCGTCCACGATCTGCTGGGCATGACCGGTATCGGGCTCGAAGACTTCCGGAAGGTTCGGCGGTGTTTCCATGAGCAGTTCCTGGCTGCGGCGGTAGCGCACCATCTGCATGAACCCGCGGATTGCTTCGGTCGGTGTTTCATAGGTGGGGACCCTGTTTTCGGAAAAGATCTTTCGGGCCTCCCGGGGGGCGTCGATTCCCAGCCAGCTGGTGAAAATGCCCCGGGAGCCTGCCTTTGTCCCGCTTTGTTTCAACGTGTCGACCACCACCTGCGCGGCCTCGGCACTCGAGGCCACCGCCGTCGGGCAGTTGACCACCAGCAGGGCGTCGACCCCTTTGTCGTCCAGAACCGCCTGAAGCGCATCGGCATACCGCCTCGGCGGCGCGTCGCCGATGATGTCCACCGGATTGCCGTGGGACCAGGTGGCCGGCAACACCTGGTTCAGCCGGTCGATGGTTTCGGAAGACAAGTCGGCCAGACGCCCCTTTTTGTCGATCAGCACATCAGTGGCCATGACCCCCATCCCGCCGCCGTTGGTGACGATGGCCAGACGGTCTCCGGCAAAGGGGTGGGCCCTGGCCAGGGTTTCCACGGCATCGAAAAGCGCCTGCATGTCCATCACCCGGAGCATCCCGGCCCGCTGAAAGGCGGCGTTGTAGACTTCGTCGGTTCCGGCCAGGGCCCCGGTGTGGGAAGCGGCGGCCCGGGCACTTTCTGCATGGCGTCCGGCCTTGACCACGACCACCGGCTTCATCCGGGCCGCCGCCCGGGCCGCGGACATGAATTTTCGGGCGTCGGTGACGGCCTCGATGTAGAGCAGAATCGCTTTGGCGCTGAAATCGGACGCCAGGTAGTCGAGCATGTCTCCGAAATCGACGTCGGCCATGTCTCCCAGAGACACGAAATGGGAAAATCCGATCCCTTTCGAAGTGGCCCAGTCCAGCACGGAGGTCTGGACCGCACCGGACTGGGCGACGAAAGCGATATTGCCGGAAAGGGGGTGGACGTGTCCGAAACTTGCGTTCAAGCCCCTCTTGGGCACCATAATCCCGAGGCAGTTGGGACCCACGATGCGCAGCAGATGGGGACGGGCCGCCTCGAGCATTTGCGCCCGCAACCGTCGTCCTTTTTCGCTGCCGCCTTCGCCGAACCCGGCCGTAATCACCACCGCCGCCCGGGTGCCCTTTTGGCCGAATTCTTCGATCAGTTGCGGAACCGTATCCGGCGGGGTGGCAATGACGGCAAGATCCGGTGTTTTGGGCAGGCTCACCACGTCGGGATAGGCGCAACGTCCTTCGATGGATTCATACTTCGAGTTCACGGGAAAGATGTCCCCGGAAAAACCGGCGTGAACCAGATTCCGGGCAAGAACGGCGCCGATGGATCCCGGCTTCCGACTCGCCCCCACCAGGGCCAACGAAGAGGGGTTGAACAGGATACCCAGATTGCGGATCGTCATCGCATCACCCTTTCACTTCAAGGACACCGGATCGTGTCATCCACACCCGATCGAATTTTTTCCGGCGGTGCGGGTTTTCGTGGGGTTTTCATCCGCGCCGCTCAGATCTTTTCCAGGATGCGGTCTTTTCGGTTCGGATCCAGGGACAGGATTCGCCGCGCCTCGGCGGGGCCTGCGATTTCGCGGCCCACTTCCCGGGCGATGGCGACCACCTTTTCCACCAGCCGCGCATTCGAGGCGGGCGATCCGTCGGGCATGTGCAGGTTGTCCTCCAGCCCGACGCGGACGTGTCCGCCCATAACGATGGCCGCCGCAGCCATGGGGATCTCGGCCTTTCCAATCCCCGCCACCGTCCAGGTGGAGCCGGGCGGAATGCTTTCCGACAGAAAAACAAGGCTTTTTGCGCCGGCGGGCATGGCGCCCGGGGCGCCCAGAACGAAATCAAAATGCAGGGGGGCGCCGATCAATCCCTTGCCATGCAGAAAAGAGGCATTGTTGATCATGCCGGCTTCAAACACTTCGATTTCCGGTTTGACGCCCGTGTCCCGGAAGACGGTGGCCAGGTACTCGATAAACTGCGGCGAGTTTGCGTACACGATGCCGGGCAGGTTGTTGGAGCCGGTGGTGAAGCTGGCCATCTCGGGAAGCAGCCGGACCGGATTGACCCGGGCCTCGGCATCCGTGCCGGCCCGGGCGCCCGTGGAAAGCTGAAGGATCACCTCCGGCGCCTTCTTCTTAACGGCGGCAACGATCCGCTTGTAGGCGGACAGGTCAAGGGTCGGTTTTTGGTCCCGGTCCCGGGCGTGCACATGAAACAAAGCGGCGCCGGCATCGGCACAGGCCGATACGTCTGCGGCGATTTCCTCCGGCGTCACGGGCAGGTTGGGATTCATCTTTTTGGTGGGAACGTTGCCTGTCAGCGCGACGGTAATGATCAGTTTTTCCCATTTGCCCATCTGCCCAAGACCGACGAAACCATATGGATCCATGCGTTCCCTCCGGATTCTCTGGTTCTATAGCTGAAATTATTTCGGGATGATAACCCCAACCAGGGCGCTTCATTGCGCCGCGACCCTCTCATCAGGGGTCACCGATCCCGATTGTTTCCCCCTGAAAACAGCTACCAGCAACCATGTTACTTGTAAACCGGCCCAAGAGGGAAACCATTTTCCGGATCGGAATCAAAACAGAATAGAAGGAAGAACAGCCCCGATAGGAAATTTCTATCTTTCCGATGAAAACTGATCGAAATATTGGATTTGACACACCTCATGGGTGTGGATAGGGGAGGAGTGCGCCGCAGTGCGGGTTGAATCGTTCTTGGCTCGGAGAAGTCATGAAGTTTCTGTTCATCTGCCCCGAACGGGGCAAAGCATTTGAAACCGAGGCATTCTCCCTGGTCGACAACCGGGGCGTCAAACAGGATGACGAGGGGAACCGGTATCTGGACGCCCGGGTCAGGCTCGCCGGGCCGTGCCCGTTTTGCGGAAAGATCCACGAATATCCCGCAAGGGAGTTGGCCTGTCCCTTCGGACCGGAAGAGCAAAAGGGATAGTATTCAAAAAAGGGGTTCTTACATTGTCCACCCGGGCCATCGCCTATCTGAAACAAAAAAAGATACCCTTCGATGTGGTCAAGTACGACCACGAAGAAAAGGGTGCGGAGTTTGCGGCAAAAGCCGTGGGTTTCGCCCTGGAGGCGACCATCAAGACCCTGGTGGTCGATTTGGGCGAAAAGCGCCGCGTCCTGGCGCTGGTCCCCGGGCACCGGCAGGTCGACCTGAAAAAACTGGCCCGGATCTGCGGGGCGAAGCGGGCCGCCATGGCCGACAGGGCCACCGCCGAGCGTGCCACCGGATACCTGGTGGGCGGCATCAGCCCCTTTGCCGCGAAACAGCGTCTTTCCTCGGTGATGGAAGAAAGTCTGATGGCCTGTGACCATGTCCTGATCAACGCCGGCCAGCGCGGGACTATGCTGGAAATGGCCCCGGCGGATATCGCCGGTGTGCTTGAGTGTCAGATGGCGTCAATTATTTCGCCTTGAGCCAATTTCATGCTGTTGGGGCGAAAGATACTGGTCACGATCATGGCGGCAAAAGAGAACTAAAGCACGAAATTCGAATATCGAAATTCGAAACAAATCCTAAATTCGAATGATCGAATGACAAAAATGAAGCTTCCCGCAGCATATTTCAGTACATTCATGAGAAGGCGGATCAATTTGCCTCTGGCTATCCTATTGCATGCCGCCTAAATTATCGCTGGGAGTCATTATTGTTTTTAATTTCGAAATTAGATTCTTCGAAATTGTTTCGAGATTCGTGCTTCGGATTTCGGATTTTACTGCAGCGCATAAGCGCAGGTATCGCCTGAAAGATTCAATTTATGGGAAAAGAAATAAAGCGACTTACCGAAACCGTCACCGGTTCCGGTTGAGCGTCGAAGCTGCCGCCAGGGGACCTGGAACGGGCGCTTTGCGGGCTTGATTTTCCGACCGACCCCAACGTGATCGTGGGGC
Source organism: uncultured Desulfobacterales bacterium (assembly GCA_965602445.1). Lineage (GTDB taxonomy): Bacteria > Desulfobacterota > Desulfobacteria > Desulfobacterales > CAFBRK01 > JAIPEL01. The sequence continues at coordinate 5,550 of CBFCZJ010000238.1, forward strand.
TTTTGCGGGCGGACGACGCCGGAGTCTATCGTGTCTCCGATGACCTCGCCCTGATCCAGACCGTCGATTTTTTCACGCCGATCGTGGACGACCCGTACATGTTCGGCCAGATCGCCGCGGCCAACGCGCTCAGCGACGTCTATGCCATGGGCGGGGTTCCCAAGACCGCCATGAACCTGGTCGCTTTCCCGGCCAAGGAGATGGACCTGTCCGTGTTGCGGGAAATCGTTCAGGGCGGCATCGACAAACTCAAAGAGGCCGAATGCGTCCTGATCGGCGGACACAGCATCGAGGACAAGGAGCTCAAGTACGGGCTTTCGGTGACCGGCTTCATTCACCCGGACCGGGTCCTGACCAAGAAAACCCTGCAGCCGGGGGATCGGCTGGTGATCACCAAACCCCTGGGCACCGGCATCATCAACACCGCGATCAAGGCGGGCCTGGCCTCGGAAAAGATCACGGATTTTGTCACCCGGCTGATGGCTGGACTGAACCGGGATGCGGCCCGGATCATGGCCGATTTCCCGGTTCATGCCTGCACGGACGTGACCGGCTTCGGCCTGATCGGGCACCTCGCCGAGATGGTGGAAAAAAGCGGCCGCAGCGTCCGGCTTGCCTCGGCCGACGTTCCG
>CBFCZJ010000239.1:0-6179 GCA_965602445.1 uncultured Desulfobacterales bacterium
CGCCTCCACCATTTTTCGCCTTCGGCGAAAAATGGTGTCCTGAGTAAGTGAGCCACAGCGAACGCATCGAAGGGCTGCTTTCAAAAACCCCTGCAATCATTCTTTTGCTCTGATATTGGTTGGTCTCATTCGATTTCAATCTCCCTCTTCTCACTGAAGCATGCTACAAGCCGGTGGCATGATCACCTGGCACGTCTACATCCTCCGCTGCTGCGACGGCTCGCTGTACACCGGCTATACCAAAGACCTTGATAACCGCCTTGCCGCCCACAACGCCGGGAAAGGGGCGAAATACACGGCCTCCCGCCGCCCTGTTCAACTCGTGTACACCGAATCCGCCGAATCGAAATCCGCAGCGATGCAGCGGGAATTTCAGATCAAGGGCTGGGCCAAGGCCAAAAAAGAGGCCCTTATCGCCGAAAACCGCCAGAAACTCGGAACGCTATCCAAGCGCAATCCCCTTTCTTAATGCTTTTGGCTTTGCTACCATGAAATTCCATCTTGACATGACGGATTTTCATGGTCCTTTTGGGCAACCCACCAGGGGGCCGAAATCGATCTGATTTTCAGCCAAGGTGACGCTTTGTACGGCGTCGAGTGCAAGCGGGCGGACACTCCGCGCTTGACGCCTTCCATACGGATCGCTCTTGATGATTTGAAACTCAAGCATGTGTTTATCATTTATCCGGGGATACAACGATTCCCTTTGGCACGACAAGTGGAGGCTGTTCCGTTGAAGTCGCTCGCGAAAGGCAAGTCTTTATTGGATGGATTTTGAGCGGTGACCTGAGTAAGTGGGCAACAGCGAGCACATCGAAGGGCTGCTATCTAAAAACCAAATCCCCGCAAAGCATTCTTAAAAATCGTGTACACCGAACCCGTCGATTCGAAATCTGCCGCGATGCAGCGGGAATTTCAGATCAAGGGCTGGGCCAAGGCGAAAAAAGAAGCCATAGTCGCCGGCAACCTCCCAAAGCTTACCCAACCCCATCTGCGCCATTGAAGATTTTACGTCTGCTCGAAAAACGATCCGCCATTCTCTGAACAGGCGGTTTTAAAATTATAGTTTTCTATATACAACTATAGTTGACTTTTTATAACTATAGTTGTATCGTTTGTTCCAACATGAACCACTTGGAGATATCATCATGCGTCCGGTTGCTATAGCGCAGGATGGGCTGCGCCATCCATTGAACGAGCTGTTCGGCACCCGGTCAAATGTGAGGCTGCTTCGGGTGCTGGCCACCGAGGTCGACGGCCCGCTGAGCGCGGCTGATGCTGCAAGGCGTGCCGGTCTTACGGTGCCCGGCGCGCAAAAAGCCTTGACAAGCCTGACCCACGCGGGATTTTTGACCCGCGTGGGCGGGGGCCGCAGATACCTGTATGAAATCCGCTCCTCGGACCCGCTCATGAAGGCTGCAGCAGCGGTGTTTCAGGCCGAAAAGAACCGATACGACGCGCTTTTGCACCGAATGAAGCAGGCGGTTGAATCGCTGGCGCCGCCACCGCACGCGGCGTGGATCAAACAAGTTCCCCAAAACGCCGGCGACCCGCTGACGATCAGTTTGCTGCACAGCAGCCGGGATCTGTCCCCAGCCGTTCGGGAGCTTCGGAAACGGCTCAGTCCGCTCGAAAGCGAATTTAACCTGACAATTGAGCTCGAAGGATACACCAGGGCAGATCTGCTCGATCTGGACCTTGCAGAGGTCACCCTTTTTTATGGCTTTTTACCTTCTCTTGAACGCCCGTCCGTGCGCCAGCCAAATGGTCCGCTCACGCACGCCGGCAAGGAGCGCCAGCTCGACGAGCTCTCAGAAAATCTGCCCAAACTCATCGAACAAGACCCTTCACTTTTGCGGCGGGCAAAGGATCATGTCGACCGATTGCTTCAGGAGAACCATGGCACAGCAGCCCGGGATCTTGCCGAGTGGCGGTACATTCTGGAACGCTACCCGATGGACCGCCTTTTGCAATTTCTTGCCTCTTCCAGCGAAAGATCCAAACGGCTGCGCCAGAGCAATCCATTTTTTGCGGTGCTGAGCCGGGATGAAAAAGCCCGCCTCATCGGCGGCGCAGGAGACGGCCATGACCCGGGCCCAGCTTGAGCATGCCATCAGAGCTGCCTGTGAGGTTTCGGGCGACACCGAGCTTTGGGTTTTCGGCTCTCAAGCGCTCCTGGCACAATTCCCGGACGCACCGGAAAGTCTCCGTGCGTCTGTGGAAGTCGATGTCCAGCCCAAGAACAGGCCCGAAACCGTCGACGCCGTCGATTGGAGCCTGGGCGAATTGTCCCGTTTCAACCAAACCCACGGTTTCTATGTTCATGGGGTGGCCATTGAATCGGCAAAACTGCCCGAAGGCTGGGAAAAGAGAACCGTCCCGGTCCGGGATCCGACATCAACCCGAAACCATACCGGATTCTGTGCAGAGGTTCACGATCTTGCCGCCAGCAAGCTGTTCGCCCACCGGGAAAAAGATCGAGAATTCGTCCGCCTGCTGCTGATCGAAAAGATGATCGATGCGCCGGAACTGGCGAGGAGAATCAAGGCCCTGGAGGTAGACGAAGAAGTCAGCACTCGTCTGCTTCGCTGGTTGGACATCACCTCAGAAGAGCTGGAGGATTCGAGATAAGACCCGGCGTCCTTGCGGCCTGATGAGTCCCGTTTCGGGAAACTTGTCAACCCCGCTTCTTTTTGGGCCAAACACTTCAATTTTGTGCAGTATCGTCGAGAATGGTATATAGATAGAAATGCTGTTTATGCAGCTTCCCGCTCGCAGTATGAGGCCGCTCGTATTACCGATACCGTCCAAACACCGGAGGTAGAGGCTGCCGCCGAAAAAGGCCGCTGGGAGGAGTAACCATGCCTCACGCACTACACAGGGGAGATTATCGATGTCAAAATCGCTTACTCTTTTCGCAGCTGTGATTGCGGCGGTTGCGCTGGCAGGTTGCGCTGCGAACCTTCATCAGTCGGCCGGTCAAGGCGATGTCGTCGCCCTGAAGCAAAAGCTGTCGGCTGGGGCGAATATCAATGAAAGCGCTTGGTGGGGCACCCCATTGGCCTATGCGTCCTGGTACTGCAAACCGGAGGCCGCCAGTTATCTGTTAGAGAAAGGGGCGGATCTGGAGGTTTCAAGAAGCTTTGCGAATGGTTACAGGCCTTTACATCTGGCAATTTACGGCAATTGCATCGAAGTTGTTCGCCTCCTTGTAGAGGCCGGTGCTGATGTCAATGCCAAGCCTGATTCTGCGCATGGGTCACCATTGCTCATTGCCGTAAGCGAGAACCGTGACCAGGTAGCGAAATATCTGATTGCTCGTGGCGCCGATCTCGAGGAGGCCATCACTCTTTCGAGGTCGGCCGTTGACAGCGCCAAAGTGACTCCGATCCTGGAAGGTTATCGCCAGGAAGCCATCGTGGAAGCCGCCCGGAAGGCCGCGCAAGAGAGGGCAGAGAAAGAGCAGGCTCGCATCCGCGAGATTGAGAATGCGGACTTGGTCGAACTGCTGAAGATGCGCCCGGAAACAGGTTCTCAAGTCGAGGCTCTGACGCAGGCACTGATACGCGCCAAGAACACGCAACTTCCGCCTTATATTGCGCGCTCCAGTGTGGATGAGCGGATCAATCTTCTCTCTACCGTGGAACTGCGCATCAGCGACGCCCAGACCCTGATGGCACGCCTGAATGCCATGGCCGAGGATGCGGTACGCCAGGGACAAAGCGCGGCGGCCCTGCGCGAAGAGGCCGGGAAGGTTCAGACCTATTCCGGGCTGCTCGCCGCGATCCGCAGCATGCTGCTGCAGTCTTGAAATAGACAGCGGGCCAAATGACAAAGGGGGACCACAGCAAGCCAGAAACTCTTGAAAACAGTGGGAATGCAGCAGCCTCACCCGGCCGCTGGGAGGAGTAAACATGTCTCATGCACTGCATTTTGGGATCTTGCATTGCGCCGGAAAGGCGGCAAAAGCGGTGGCGATCAAGTCTGGCGCCTGTCTTGCTTTTGCATTGATGATTGTTGTGCCGGGGCAGTCTATGGGCCAGGACGCGTATCTCGCCCCGTGCAAGGACCAGTTGCATATGTGGCAGCAAGATCCGAGCTTGAGGGACAAAATCAAAGGTTGGTATTGTCCGGATCCAAACGCGAGGGCCATGCCCATTCCTCCTGCCGGGGGGCAATCAGCGGCAGGAGGAGGGGTTCCCATGGGTTTGCCGACCACGGAGGGAGAGGCAATGGTGACCGTTATGGGGTGGATGCTTCAGGGGCTCATGAGCAGCGGATCATCGGCCGGCGAGCAGCAGCAACAAGCGCTCCTCCAGCAGAAGCAGGCCGAGGAAAAATTCAAAGCCGAGATGCTGCAAAAAGAACGTGCCGCCCAGGCCGGCGAAGCGCGCACCCTCTGGGAAAACCAGGATGCGGCCAGGAGCCGGGAATTGGCGAGCCTGTTCGGCCCGCCGACGGAAAACACCGGCGGCATGGCGTCCCTGCTGCAGAAACAGGCCGCCTTGGCAGCGGCGGCGCCAAACGACCCAACCTCCGATGAAGGCCTTCGCCACCGCGCGGAAGACGAGCTGGTGCTGGAGCAAGCCGAGTTTGAGAATATGAACGAGCGCTGGGTGCAGCGCCAGAAGGATCTCATCGAGCAGCGTCTCAAAGACCCAAATCCCTATGCCGACAAAATATACCGCTCCCTGAAAACAACTGCCCCTCCGCCTCCGACAGAAAAGAACTATGACAACCTTCAGCCCGGTGATGTGCTGCTTTTCTCGCCCGATGATATAAAATCGGGTTTAACCAATGTGGGGGATATGATTTCCTCCGCCTCCCTGTCCCCCGCCGCTCACACGGTTCTCTATCTCAAAGAAGTGAACGGAAAAAAACTCTTTCTCGACAATCTGCCGGAAAAGGGCTCGCATGTTATCAGCGAAGAGGAGTTTCTGAAAACCTACGGCCGGCGCGGCGCTCACCTGGCATCGGTTGCCCAGCCCCTGACGACGGGTGAGGCCGACAAGCTCTGGGATGCGGCCAAGGAACGAATCAAGCAAGAGTCGGCCATCCAGCAACAAAAGGCCGGAAACAGCGGCGACCAAACAGGCTATGGGTTGTATGGCAATGACAATATGGTTTGTTCAGAGACCTCCCGCTGGGCTTTGATCAAAGCCGGGCGGGATATACCGGAAAGCGGTTCTCCCCTCAAAAAGCTCCTGGGCATCCACTATGGGCCGGCGAATTTTTACAGTGATGACTACAACTTCATCATCACCCCCTTGTGGACCGATCAGAAACGGTAGGAGATCACAGATGAAAAAATGGCTTACGCTTGTCGCCGCGATGGTCATACCGGTGGCTCTGGCAGGCTGCGCTGCGAGCCTTGTTCGGGGGGCCAAAGAAGGCGATGTCGCCGTCCTGCAACAGCAATTGGATGCCGGAGCGGACATCAACGAAAGCGGCGTATCAGCATTCGTAAATGGTCCTCCCCTGTCGCATGCGGCCTACTATTGTCATCCGGAAGCAGTCCGCTATCTGCTGCAGAAAGGAGCGAATGTAGAGCTTTCTGGAGGCACTTTGTCGTTCTCGAGAAGACCATTGCATTATGCTGCTGCAGGACAATGCAAGGAGGCGGTTCGCCTCCTTCTGGATGCCGGCGCCGATATCAATGCCAAGGCTGATCATCCAGCAGCGGGAACGCCTTTGAGCTTTGCAGCCGAGAATGGCGATATACCGTTGATCGAATACCTGATAGCTCGTGGTGCCGACATTGATATTGCCATTACCGAGGTTAGACACGTTGATAAAAAGGCCGCGGCTCTCCTTGAAGAACAACGCCAAAAGGCCGTGGTGGACGCCGCCCGGAAGGCCGCACAACGGCAGGCGGAGGAAAAGCAGGCGGCGATCCGCAAGACGCTTGAACGCGCGGACCTGGTCGAGCTGCTGGATATGCGCCCGGAAAAGGGGCTGCAGATCGAAGCCCTGACCCGGGCGTTGATCCGTGCCAAGAACACGCAGCTTCCGGCTTTCCTGGTGCGTTCCAGCGTAGAAGAACGGGTAAATCTCCTCACCGCCGTTGAGCTGCGCATCGCCGACGCCCAGGCTCTGGTGGCGCGCTTGAATGCTCTGGCCGAGGATGCGGTGCGCCAGGGGCAGAGCGCAGCGCCCCTGCGCGAAGAAGCAGGAAAGGT
>CBFCZJ010000240.1:0-6154 GCA_965602445.1 uncultured Desulfobacterales bacterium
CTCAGTCAACCGGGATCGGCTCAAAGGCCAGATTGTCGAAAGACCGCTTCATTTCATCAAAGACCGGCTTTCCCACCAGAAATGCGTAAATCTCGTCTGCGACAAGTGCCGGGTCGATGTCTGCAAACTGCGCGGGATAGAGTTGTTTTCCGATGAAATAGGCGTTGGCCAGAATCGAACCGAAGTTGCGGGTGTACCAGTTGTAGGGAAGCAGCCCGTACACCCTGCCCGCCCGGACGGCGCTAAGGGTTTGATATGCCGGATCGGTCTGCAGTTCGAACAGCGCCCCGGCGCCTTCCCCCATCTGGAGCGAAGAAAGATCGAGAAACAGCACGTCCGGATCCCATTGGACGATCTTTTCCTTGGCCACGTTGCTGTGCCGAACCGTTTTGCCGACCGGCAGCTCTTCGGCGGCCACGTTTTTCACCCCGACAAAGGAAAATGGCGGATATCCCGGCTCGGTGGATTGAAACCCGTGGGGCCCCTTGAAGGCGATGCCGCCCACAAAACAGGTCGGCCGTTTTTTATGCGGCACCGGATCCGTCCGTTGCCGCAGGTCTGCGATCTTCTCCTCGAAAAAGGAAATGACCTGTTCGGCCCGCTGCTGCCGGCCGACGACTTCGCCCATGATCTTCAAGGAGCGATACAGCTGGCTTCTGTCTCCAGCCAGTTCGCCGTACTGAAGAATCACCACCGGGATGCCGGTCTTTTGCTGGAGCTCGACCGGGTCGTGGCCCATGCCCGGATAGGTCTTGAAAATGACCTGGGGCGCGGGATCGAGGGTCAGGATCAGCTCGGGGTGATCGTATCCCCGAAACTGACCGAAAATCGGAGCCTGTTTGAACTGCGGGTTTGCCAACGCATAGGGCCGGGCATCGAACCTCGGCCTTTGCTTTTCCATGTCGTCGACCGCCACGATCTTTTCCTCGGCCTGCAAATAGGTCAACAGCCTCAGGGCGCCGGGTCCCGAGCAGATCACGTGCTCGACCGCGGCAGGCACCGACACCTTTCTGCCGGCCCCGTCGGCGACGACCCGGTCTGCGGCGCCGACATCGGGCAAAGCGCCAAGGAGCAAGAGTCCGACCATCAAACCATGCATCTTCTTGTGCATCTTCGTTCTTTCCTTTCGGCCCAATAAAAAAAGCCACGAGGCACAGGCGGCTTCCTTGCTGGAAGCGGTATGCCTTCGTGGCTTTGAGCGATTGACTTGCTTTTTTTCGGATAAAACGGCGTCCGTTTTCAAACGGACATTGAAATGAATACTAAGAAAGCGGCACCGTTGTGTCAACCTCTTTTCCACCGGGCTGCCGGGTTTGAATGCCGTCTTACGATCCGGGTCCTCAGGACCGTCGGCCACCCGAGGGCAGAGGGAGGGGATGCTATCTTTCTTTCGAAAATTTCGATGCCGCGTCCTGCACCGCATCCCCCAGTTCGGAGACCGCCCGGTCAAGGCCTTCTTTCACGTCCTTCCACGCAGCGTCGCCGGCCCTGCGAAGCTCTTCGAGCTTGGCCCGGGCGGCCTCCTGCCGGGCCTGAAGATCCTGGATTCGGCTTTCGGCCTCGATCCGTCCTTCTGCCTCGAGCTTCTTTGCCCGGGCATTGAGCTTGTCCATCTCCGCTTTCCATTCGTCGATCTGCGCCTCGATTTTCTGCCGGTAGGCTTCCTTTTCGTTCATCGGTTCTTCTCCTTTACAATTCGGGTGATCTAAGTTGAGTCGATTATGACCCAAAGGGGTTCGGCTCGGAAATCAGGGCAATCCCGTATCTGAACGAATAGACAGCCGTATATTCGGATTCATTCGGGCCGTTTGCGGGCTTGTCTCATTACTTATAATCTGGATAAGCATTAAGTAATACAGATAAAAAGTTTTTTTACAATCTTGACAGGCCCCGAATTGTTTTTATGATATCGATAAAACAGGCGTCTTTCGGCGATCAACCATGCGTCTGGCAAAGCAGCGCAAGAACAACGCAAAAGGAGGATGAGCCATGATTTACAGACGATTGTTCGACCTTCCCACCTGGCGGGTCCGCAGCCCCTTTGAAGAACTGGAGCGGATGCGGAGCCAGATGGACCGAGTGATGGAGGGGTTTCAAGGTGCGCCGGCATTTCGCCCGACTGCCGGGGTGTTTCCGGCCGTCAACCTCACCGAGGACAAGGAGCGATACTACGTCCGGGCGGAACTACCGGGAATCAACTCCGGGGATCTGGACATCCAGGTCACCGGAAACAACCTGAGCCTCTCCGGTGAACGCAAAACCGGGGTGGATGTAGAAGGCGCCCGGTACCACCGACGGGAGCGGGAAGGTGGAAGATTTTCACGGATCATCGGCCTTCCCGGAGACGTGGACCCGGAGAAGGTAGATGCGCGGCTGGTCAACGGGATACTGACGGTTTCGATCACCAAGGCTGAGGCGGCCAAACCACGGCAGATCACCATCAGCTAGAGCACTTGGCTAAACACCGTTTCGACAATCCATATGATCAGGAGGGACTTTCCATGACCGACACCGATACCAAGGAATTAAAAGTCAAGGACAAGCAGGAGGTAAGCACCTCTGCCGAGCAGACCCGGCCGGGCCTGGTTTTTACCCCGGAGGTCGATATCTTCGAAACCGAAAAAGAGCTTGTGCTCCTGGCGGACATGCCCGGGGTGCAGACAAAAGACCTGAACATCGATCTTCGCGAAAACGTGCTGACCCTGACAGGAGACATCGCCCCCTTTGAAGGGGCCGAAGAAGAAGACATTCTCATCGAATACGAGACGGGCAAATTTTACCGGCAGTTCACCCTTTCGGAGGTCATCGACCAGGAACGGATCGAAGCCGCCCTTTCAGACGGGGTTCTTCGCCTGACGCTGCCCAAGGTGGAAAAAGCAACCCCCCGAAAGATCACCGTCACGGCCGGGTAGTGTGCCGGGTCATCGATTCTTGCCTCCGCCGGTGAAGTCCGGTGCGCGACTTCGCCCGCGGAGGCGATTGCCTATTTTCAGGTCCCTCTTGTTGGACGAAAGCAGGACGCCCGACGCCGTTTTCCACCTGCTGATTCGAATCGACCCGAGCGCGGGCTGATCCTTGTCCGGCCGGAGGTCATGACTTTAGTTTGCCCAAAACCGCCATCCGGGGGTCGATGCGATCTTTTTTGCAGCCGCAGGGCTTGCGGTTCAGATCGGCGCCGCACTTCGGGCAAATCCCTTTGCAGTCCTGGCCGCACAGGGGTTTTAGCGGCAAAGCCAACACCAGCTGTTCCTGCAGCCCTTCGAGCAAGTCGATTTCGTCTCCGTCAAAGGGGATCAGATCGATCTCCTCTGCTGAAAGCTCGGTCTCCTCTCCGGGACGCTCCTGCTCCGGCATCTGGGAGCGCGGGCAGTAGGTCAGGGAAAACGTCTCCGACAGCTCCAAGGGAAAATCGGCAAGACACCGGCTGCAGCAAAGCCGGACGCGTGCGCTGACACTTCCCCCGACCATAAAAACATTTTCTACCCTCACAGCCCGGATCTCGAACCGGATCGGGCTTTCAAACCGAGCCTCGCCGCGCTTGCGGAGATCTTCAAGTACGGGAAATTGCCCCGCTCCGACTTCGAGCGACAGCTCGCGTCCTTCTTCATCGATCTGTTCAATCGGCAGCCGCATGATTCACCTTCCTCGCATCTTGGGATGAGGGCTCCCCCTATCATCCGTGCGAGATGCATGTCAATTCGACATGCCCTATCTTTCATCTTCGTCTCCCCCACCCCGCGCCGGTTCCACCTCGTCGCCGTTTCGCGCATTTTCTACCAGTGCAGGCGGATGAACGACCAGCCGGTCGCCGGGATGAATCGGGCGGCTCGGATCGATCCGGTTCCAGATCAGCAGGGAGAGCAGCGGCACACCGAAGCGCTCGGCAAGGACCGAGAGGTTGTCGCCTTTGCGTACGATGTAGATGTGCTGCTTCCGCTCTGCCGCGTGGGCTTCGAACAGCTCTTTTATCCGGTCCTGGAATCCATCCGGCACAGGCTCCGGGATTCTGAGCCAATGGGATCCGGGGGCCAGATAGTGGCCCCGGATTTCAGGATTCAGATCCTTGATCCGCTTGAATGAGGTGCCGGCCGCCTGCGCTGCCAGGCGGATGGGGGTCTCCTCCCGGCATTCGACCCGAACCCGGGCAGAGGAAAGGGGCGGATAGGCGTTTTCCGCGGCAAGGCCAAAGCCGTAGCGTTCCGGCGCAGAGAGGATAATCTTGGCCGAAACCGCCCGAAGCACGTATCGCTGGGTTTCCAGCGACAGGTACAGCTCATAGTAATTGTTCACCTGTTGTTCGGCGATTTCGGCCGCCAGACCGGATTCCCCCATATTGAAAGCAGCGGCGGCAAGGGTCCAGCTGCCGAATCGCTCGTACAGGTCTGAAAAATAGCGCGCCACCGCCCGGGTCGAATCATAGATATTGCGCCGCTCGTCTTTCCGGGCATCGATGGTCAGTCCATAATTCCGGCCGGTTTCGGTCATGAACTGCCAGAATCCGATGGCGCCCCGACTGGAGCCGGCATGGGGCCGGAGCGCACTTTCGATCACGGCGATGTATTTCAGATCCGCCGGCATCCGGTGTTCGGCCAGGATATCCTCGATCACCGGCAGATAGCGTCCGGCTCGTTTCATCCAAAGGATCACCTGCGGCCGATCCCAGAGCAGCAGAAGCATTTCCTTTTCGAAGCGCTCCCGGACGTCGGGGTTTTTAAGGGGAACCGGTTCCCCGCAAAAATCGACCGGCGGAATATGGTTCAGCGCCGCTGCCAGCGCAGGGATCTCGGCGCTGGAAATGGAGGCGGGTTCGGCACCAGTCGCCGCCGGCAAACCCCATAAAACGAAGATCAGGAAAAGGATCCGCCCTGGGTATCGATAGAATCGGTTCATCATCAGGAATGGCTCGGCTCCGGCGCTGCCCACATCTAACCGACGCAGCAAGGATTTTATTTCACTTCAAATTCTACCGCGCCGATGACGGCGCCGTCCGCATCCTGGACTTCCACCCGCCAGGAGCCTGTCAGCCCGTATAGATTCTTGTTGGCCCAGGTTCGCCAGCGGCCGCTCTGACGCACCGGTACCGTCACCCGAACCATTTCATTTCCGCTGTGGTGCCAGACAAAATCGATCTCGGTGTCGGCCGGAATGTCCACCGCCTCCAGAAAAGCGTAGACCTTTGTCGTGTCCGAAGAAAAGCGATCTGAAATTTCGACCGGCTCCCGGTCCTGTATATCCTTGCAGACCACCAGTCGCTTTACATCGAAAGGCGCGGCTTGGGCAGCCGCGGGAATCAACCCGGCGGCGGCAACCAGAACGGCCCCGACCATCACCACGACAGCCCACCTGCCCATCTGCTTTGTGAAAAGCATCTTCCTTCCTCCTTTGTCTGTAAAAAGCCATTTATATCAAGAAATACAGCCCTCTATCACATGATTCGGATAGGAGCGCAAGATGTTTTCAAAAAATCGCAGGCGGCCCGGTCCAGGTCCTTGGTTTGGGTGGCAGTTCCGCTCATTTTTCCTTGACACCCATTGCAGCCCCTCACTATAAAGAGCCCCGTTTTTCATCGGGAGTTGCGCGTCGGCAGGGCGCAGGCACCCGTCGTCTGGTCCGCCGCATGTCTCTATATACCGTTAACGGTTTTTTTTATTAAAAAACAGGAGTCGCATTCATGAGATCACCCAGACCCAACTTCCTCACCTGCTCTTTGCTCGTTTTGCTTTCGGTCGGCACGCTCCTTGCCGGATGCACCGCAATTGGAGGCAAGCCGTTCACCCCCGTCGACCCCACCTCAGACAAGGCTGTGATATACATTTACCGGCCGAGAACTTTTGTCGGCGGCGCGGTTTCCTACCCGATTTACATCAACAACCAGAAGGTGACGACCCTGCCCCATACCGGCTACTATGGATATCTTGCCGAGCCCGGAGAGATTTTCGTTGCTGCCAAGACCCCCGAAAACGAGGCCCACGTGAAGCTGGATGTAAAAGCCGGAGAGGAGTATTATATCAAAGGGGGTACGGCAACCGGTCAGTTCAGCGGACGCGCGACGCTCGATCAGGTCCATCCCTCCCAGGGAAGAGAAGAGATCAAGAGCTGCGCCTATTACCCGGCGCACGACGAGCTGAAAAAATAAGTACCGGTCCCCTGCCGG
>CBFCZJ010000241.1:0-6154 GCA_965602445.1 uncultured Desulfobacterales bacterium
ACCCCCACGGTGGCCGACTGAAAGACCGAGATGAGGCCGTTGGAGAGCCTGGCGACCCCATACGTGTACAGGGCTTTTTTCAAGGTTCCGTCCAGGTAGGCTTCACCGCCTTGATCGATCGTACTGCGGCAAAAAGAATCGAGCACATTCGTTGCGGACAATGCCAGGACCGCCACGAGGACGACGCTGACGATCGCTTTCCGTTTGGTAGAGGAATTCATGGCGACTCTCCCATCCTTTGCGTGTGCAGGTGTTTCGGCAAGTTGAGCCTTCGTAGCTGCGGCGCGGTTGTTTGACAATTCAAAAATAATGATATCAGAAAGGATGGATTTGATAAAATTCGCCGCATGACCGGCCGAGAGAAGAAAAGATCCAATCCGGGGGATGACTGCCGAGAGAGCCTGTCGAACCTGCTGAAACGCCGGTGCCGCCGGCCGGATCAGGCATCGAACCCGATCCGTCCCATAACATCAAAGCCGCCCTCGCCGTCCAGTTGCAGCACGACCCCCTCACCGGAAGAGACGCCTTTTCCGGCAATGCCCGATATGGTCACAAAATGGGTCACCAGCACGATCAGCTTGCCGTCTGGGGGCTGGTTTGCCAGAAACGTCCGCAGGGCGGCCAGGTTGGGTTGGCGGTCTTCGGGCCGCTGGAAAAAAGAGTTCAATGCCGGCAGTTCGGTCACGGGGCCGAGGCCGATGAGTTCGGCCGTCTCCAGGCAGCGGCACCACTGGCTCGAATAGACCCGGGCCGAGGTCACCCCCCGGTCGCGCAGCCACGTGCCGATCGCCCGGGCCTGGCTGCGCCCCTGCTCGTTTAGATTGCGCTGGGTGGTGCAGTCGCCGACGGTGAAACCGGCAGGGTCCCCGCTTCCGGGCGCAAGCGCATGTCGGATCATCAGCACCCGTCCGCCTTCGGTGAGCCGGCCGGCAAGGGGGCTTTCGCCGGCCGCGCCGGCGGCGGCTGCGAAAAGAAGCACCGTTGCGGTCAAAACGACGGTGAGGCGGCGGGCCGCTGTCTTTGCGGCTCGAATCATGCCGTCATCTCTTTTCGTTTGCAGCAGACTTCTCCCGTGGCGTACTTACAGGAATCGCATCCCGGTAGATCTTCTTGGGGCAGCGTGCGGCGGTCCTCGATCAAAAATGGGTCCAGAAGACGCCGGGCCCGGTCAAGTATCTGGGGATCGACGCCCACCTGCTCTCCCTTCGATTTTAGGGCCGCCACCAGATCTTCGGTGGACACGTTGCCCGTGGCCCCGGGTGCAAACGGGCAGCCCCCCAACCCTCCGGTGCTGGCATCGAAGGTCCGGATCCCGTAATTCCACGAGGCGACAATGTTTTCCACCGCCCGACCGTAAGTGTCGTGAAAATGCATGGCGATTTGCTCGGCGGAAAGCCGGGGCAGCAACAAATCCAGGAGTTTTTCGACCTCTTCGGGCGACGCCCTGCCGATGGTGTCTGAGATCGACACTTCTTCCACGCCGATGTCGGCGAGTTTTTCGACCACCGCGACTGCCTTCTCCGGTGCGATTTTGCCCTCGTAGGCGCACCAGAAGGCTGTCGAGACATAGCCCCGCACGGGAATTTTTTCGTTTCGTGCCCTCGTGACCACCGGCTTGAAACGCCTGATGGATTCATCCAAAGAGGCATTGATGTTTTTCCGGTTGAAGGTCTCGCTGGCCCCGGTAAAGACCGCCACCTTGTCCACCCCGGCTTCGAAGGCCCGATAGAGCCCCTGTTCGTTCGGGACAAGGGCCGAATAGATCACGTCGTCGGCCCGTGCGATGCGGTCGAAAACCTCTCTCGCGTCGGCGAGCTGCGGCACCCGGCGCGGGGAGACGAACGCGCTGACCTCGATCTCCCCGACCCCGGAAGCCGACAGGGCGTCGATAAACGCGATTTTGACGTCCGTCGGGACCGGAGCGGTTTCGTTCTGCAGCCCGTCCCGGGGGCCGACCTCGACGATGTTCACCATGTGCTTTTCTCCGTATACAGGATTATATAAGTAAAGATTTTTCATCCGGGTCCCCTTGTCAACGATGTTTGCTGCCGGCGAGACTTTCGCCGATCCTGCCTGTGGATTGAGGCCGGGTTTATGGTATGGTTGTGGCCAGGGTGAGGTGTCCGGTAAATTGCCGCCCGCACAAGAGGATCGTACCATGCCCTTCCAGACGAGAAGCAAAGAGGAGATCGAACGGATCAACCGGCGGCAGCAGGAACTTTTCGACGGGATCGTGCACGTGTTCGAACCGCCGCTTCCCGAGGGGGTGCCCGAACGGCTGGAACAGATCGTCGCCGCCGCCGCCATCCAGAAAGAGGAGGCCGTCCTGGATGTCGGGGCCGGCACCGGCATCCTGGTGCCGATCATCCGGCGGTATCGGCCGGGGCGGATCATCGCCTGCGACCTCTCCGAAAAGATGCTCGAACAGCTGCGCAGCAACTATTCCGGCGTCGAAACCCTGGCGGCGGACGTGCGGGATCTGGCCCTGCCCGATGCCAGCCTCGACGTGGTGTTCATCAATGCCTGCTACCCCAATATCGCCGACAAACCCGGCGCGTTTGCCAATATATCACGGATGATGACACCCGCCGGCCGCCTGGTCATCAGTCACCCGCTGGGCAAACGGTTTGTCGACACCCTGAAAAAGACCTCTCCGTTTCCCCTGGACGATTTTCCGGAAAAATCAGAAGCACAGCGGCTTTTTGCCATCTATGGGTTCGACCTGGCGTCCTTCGTGGACGAACCGGCACTCTATATTCTGGTGGGCGTAAAGCGAGGCTGATCGAAAACGCCGCCATCATCTCCCGCCGAAGGCCGGTTGCACCGCCACATTTTGTCTTGACACCCGGATCCTGAGCCGATAGGGAGGTCTTAAGTTCATGTGTTCAGAACATCTGAACACATGAACGATAACGATTCGTGGCCTCCGACGTGGGCATCGCCATCCGTTGTGCGGCACTCTCGCACTTTTTCTCCCACCCATGGATGAGCGGAGTTGAAATGCAACTGGACTTTCAAAACATCCGGGTCAGCTCGGCCCCGGAAGCCCTTGCCGAAGAGATCATCAAGCGGATCAAATCCGGGGCCCTGTCGCCGGGCACCCGGCTCCCCTCGCAGCGGGAATTGGCCCGGATGTTCGGCGTCGGTCTGGGCTCCATCCGGGAGGCGATCAAGATCCTGGACGTGATGGGGTGTCTCGATGTGGTGCAGGGCAGGGGAACATTCATCGCCGAGGATGCCCTTCGACCGAAAAAACCGGAGTCGGGCATCGACAAGGCCTTCGAGGCCATCTCCTTAAGAGACCTGATGAAAGCCCGGGAGGTCGTGGAATGCGCGGCCGCCGAAATGGCCGCCGGAGAGGCCGACGAGGAAAACCTGGACCGTCTCGAGTCGCTCGCCGGTCGGATGGAAGACAGCTACCAGGACAGCGCGCTTTTCTACCAGGTCGATTTTGCCTTTCACATGGCCGTGGCCGAGGCCACCAACAATCGGGCGATCATCGAAATCGCCAAACTGCTCGTGGAGCGGTCCCATAATTATATCGGATTCATGGATGACTCTTTGGGCATTTCCATGCCGTTCAATGTCGACAGGGCGGTCAGCACTGCCCGTCAGGTGGTGGCGCTGATCGAATCCGGAGAGAGGAAAAAAGCGGGCCGGGCCATGGGAGAGCACCTGAACATCGTCAATGTCGAACTGAAAAAAGAATTTTCCGGCCGGAAGCAGAACGACGGCAAAGCGGCCGCCAAGAGCCGTCAGCGCAAACCGGGGTGAAGCGGTGAACTTGAAGCCACTGGCACAATACCCCGCTGAACAAGGAGCCATCTGAAATGCCGTCGAACTTGGAAGAAAAGATTCGGGAAACCGGATTGAAACTATACGAGGTGGCTGAAAAGACCCGACCCTCCCTCTTCAAGAAAGACTACTGGACCGGAAAGGTGATGGACCTTTCCATGAGGAACGAGTCCTTCAAAAAGGAGATGTTCCGCTTCGTGGACGTGTTTCCCTACCTGCGAAGCCCGGAAGCCGTGGCCCGGCACATGAAGGAGTACTTCTGCAAACCCGGGCAGGACTTTTCCAAAACGATGCAGTGGGGCATTTCCAAAGTCAAACCCGACTCCATGGTGGCCAGGATGACGGCCAAGAGCATCGGCAGGAATATCGGCACCATGGGCCGGCAGTTCATCACGGGGGCAGACATCTTCGAAGCCGCCAAAGTCATGAAAAAGGGCCGTGACAGGGAGGGCGTCGCCTGGACCGTGAAGATTCTCAAAGAGGCGGTCACCTCCACCCGGGAAGAAGAAGAATTTCTGGACAATCAGCTTGCACTGATGGACCAGTACAGCGAGATCGTCAAAGACTGGCCCGCCCTGGGCACCGGCGAGACAGGCGGGCTGGACTGGGGGTTTACCCCCCAGGTGAACATTTCGCTGATGGCCTCATGTCTCTACTCCCAGTACCTGCCCAAAAGCTGTGCCATGGACTACGCCATCGACCGGGCCAAGGAGCGGCTGCGACCCGTGTATCGAAAGGCCCAGCAGCTCGGGGCCTACGTCCTGATGGACATGGAGCACCTGCCGGCGCGCCGGTTTACCCTGGAACTGTTCAAGAGCATCAACGACGAGCCGGATTTTTGCCACTGGCCCCACAAGGGGATCGCCTACCAGGCCTATATGAAGGACGCCGAACCCCTGCTGGCCGATCTGCTTGGCTGGGCCAAAAAAGGCGGCCAGGATTTCGGCATCCGGCTGGTCAAAGGCGCTTTCTGGGACGAAGAGGTGGTCATGGCCAGTCTGTTCAACTATCCGGTGCCGGTGTTCACCAGCAAGCACGAAACCGACGCCAGCTACGAGCGCTGCGCCCGGGCGATCCTCAAAAACCACCGCTTCGTGCAGCTCAAATGCGCCTCCCACAACATCCGGACGGTGGCATTCGTGATCGAATCGTCCAGAAATCTCGGCGTGCCCAAAGACAGGCTGGAGTTTCAAATGCTCCACGGCATGGCAGAGAACCTGAGAGAAGCCTGGAAAAAGCACGACCTGCGGCTGCGGCTCTACTCGCCGGTGGGGGAAATCGTACCCGGAATGGCCTATCTGGTGCGCCGCCTGCTGGAGAACACCTCCAGTGAATCTTTTCTGCGGCAGAGTTTCGTCAACGGCGCCGCCAAGGAAAAGATGCTCCAGGAGCCGGCTTTGCTGGCGCGGGAACAGGCAACGGCCGAAAAAACCGCCCCGCCATCTACCGAAGCCGGCTCCGCAGAGACCTTTGCCAACGAACCGCCGGTGCAATGGGATACCCCCACCCACGCCGCCTTCGTCGCGGCGCTGGAAAACAGCAAGGCCGCGATGCCCCTTACGGTTGCCCCGATCGTCGACGGAGAAGCGGTAACCGGTGCAAACAAGAGCGTCTCCACCGATCCCAACCGGCCCGACCGGACCGTGTGCGAGGTGGACTGCGCAGATGCGCAGACGGCGTGCCGCGCCGTGGCCGCCGCCGCCGGAGCGCTTTCTGCCTGGGCTGCTGCACCGCCCAAAGAGCGGGCACAGGTGCTGTTTCGGGCCGCGGAAAAGGTCCGCGGCCGGCGCCACGATCTTGCCGCCCTGTTGGTCTATGAGTGCGGCAAGACCTGGAATGAGGCCCAGACCGAGGTCTGCGAGGCCATCGATTTTTTCGAGTTCTACGGCCGGGAAATGCGCCGGCTGGCAAGACCGAGGATCGTTTCCGAACTGCCGGGCGAATCGAGCCGTCTCGGCTGGATCCCTCGCGGTGTCGGCGTGGTGATCTCACCGTCCAGCGCTGCCCTGTCCGCCTCGGCCGGCATGACGGCGGCGGCCATGGTCACGGGAAACACCGTGGTCTACAAGCCGGCTTCTCAGGCGCCGGGGATCGGTCATGCGCTGTACCGGATATACGAAAGCGCCGGACTGCCGGCGGGCGTGCTCCAGTTCGTTCCCGGACCCGGCGGCGAGATCGGCGATGTGCTGGTCACCCACAAGGACGTGGCCTTTACCGTGTTTGCCGGCAGCACCGAAGTGGGGCTTTCCATCATCGAAAAATCCGGGCGCACCCCGCCGGACGCCCGGCAGGTGAAGAAGGTCCTCGCCGAAATGGGCGGCAACAACGCCGTCATCGTCGACGCCGACGCCGACATCGA
>CBFCZJ010000242.1:0-6137 GCA_965602445.1 uncultured Desulfobacterales bacterium
TAGTGTGTCCAGAACCATGGTGGAGTAACCCAGACGAAGCCCTTCCTGAATAAGTCGTCCGGCGATTTGTTTACCAATGCCCAGGCCCCTGCCTTCGGGGCAGACATAAAGCCGCTTCATCTCGCAAGTGCGTTCTTGGCTGGTGCCCAGGCTGCGCAATGCACCGCAGCCGATAGCCTTTTGACCATCCATAGCAAGCAGGAGGGCGCCGGATGGGGGCGCGTACTTTCCCGGAAGATTTGCCAACTCAGATTCAAACTGCTGAAAACATAGATCGACGTTGAGATAAGCTTCCTTGCGCTTGTCACGACCGTCCGGTCGGCGTTGTCGAACCGGTGAAGCCTGCGGCGCCCGCAAATGGCCGACGTCAGTTGCAGCCATCGGGCCTTTTCGGCTCGCCGGGCACCGAGCACGGTCTAATCTGATCCGAAAGGCCCAGCCCCTTCAACGTTTTTTCCAGATGGTAGATCTCGCAGGTGATCTTCTGGACGGTTTTCGTATCGTTGATCCGGGCCGCGGGCCAGGTGAGATGCTTGCAGAACAGGGTCCCGATCTGGGAATCGAGTTTCTGGATGAGATCCGGGTGCCCCTTTTTATCGACGATCGACGCGCGGCTGTTGACCAGGCTGTTGATTCTTCTTTTGATCGCCGTGTACAGGGCGATAAAATCCGCATCCTGGGGCGTTGGAACGGCGGCCGGATCGATCAGCTTCTGGTATCGGTCGGCAAGCTCGTCGGCCGAGGCCAGATCCGGGATCACGAGCAGCATGGCGCAGTCTCTCGGGGCGCTGCCGTAGTAGTCCCCCTTGTCGCAGAGACCCGCGCCGGTTTTTGAATAGGCGACCACGGTCGGCTCGTTCGCCTGCCATGCAGCGGTGGCGGCAATTCGGCAAAACGAAATCCGGTTGATGTCTGTTTGCATCCGGTCATTGCATTTTTTGCCGGCCTCGTCTGCCAGTACGGAAAACGCGCCCTCCACGGTCTCGATCTGATCCCAGCTCTTGGCCGCGGTCTTGGCATTGTATAGGTTCACCAGCTCGTGGTTGGCCTGCCGGATATTGACGGCGATACAGCCGGCGAGCAGCAGACTGCCGACGATCAGAAGAGAAAAAATCGATTTGACCTGTTTCATTGCGACCTCCCCGCCAGTAGATGTTCTGCCTTTTCAACCGTCAGCTCACCCGGCTCCTTTCCTGCCAGCAAAGCCGCCAGCAGATCCCGGAACAGATACAGCCACTCCTTGCTGCCGAATTTGTCGGGGTGTTTGGCCACCAGCTCATTGAGTTCGGTGATCAGATCTTCGATCTTTACCATGTTCGCTTCTGCGGCGGCGGCATTGCCTGAGGTTGCCCGCAGCAGTATGATAACGGCTTCCCGCAGGGTTTTTCCGAAAAGAACGGTCTTGGCCTTGAGACTGTCATTTTCCAGTATCCCGCCGGCGGAGCGCAAAACGACCGCAATCAACTGGGCGGCCATCGTCTGCCCCGGATCGTTTGGATCGAGCTTGAACAATCGCCCGGGGTTGGCCGCCGCTTCGGCCGCCGCCACTTTCACGATTTCGATCCAGTCTTCGCCGTCTATGAGGAGCTTCGGATCGTTTGCCATCGCCACGGCCACGGTGCCCACCAGTTGGGCCAGGGCCTCGTCCTGGGCGACCACCATCTGGGGGGTGGCGGCGGTATGGTTCAGGATGATCCGGCCGATTTCGATGAGCTGCGCCGTGGAAAAGACTTTTGCCATGTCTTGATTGGCTTTGAGGGCGGCGGAAAGATCTCCGGTCAATTTGCTGAAAACCTCGGCGGCCGCCGCATCCCAAGGCCGATTCGGATCCGTGAACCGGTGGGCATTGCTGCTCAGGGCATCGAGGGCGGCCCCGGCCAGCTTCCCCCCCACCCGGCCGTCAAACGGCGGCGGCGAATCCTTCATCACGGCGGCGATCTTTTTCATCATGTCCTGGGCCAGCCGGGTCTGCGGATTTCCGCTGGCGTCAAAAAACAGATCAGGACGCCTGGCGGCCACCCCGAGGGCGGCCTGGTAAAGATCGATAAGCCCCTCTGTGGAAGCAGCATCTTCCAGGCCGGTTTCGGCGGCCTGATCGAGCAATGCCTTGGTCAGCGCCCCCATGGCGGTTTCGGCCTTGAAATCCTCTCCCAGGAACTGCTCGGCATGTTCCGCCAGAACCTGCATGGCCGCACTGGCCGCCGGCCCGATCAGGGCGTCTGTGACCTCCTGAAAATGGATCTGCTCGGTGATCTTGTCCGGGAAGGCTTCCCGGATCGGTTTTACGGTTTCGGTGATCAACTTCTGAACGTGCTTTTCGGATACCACCCACTGCGGATTCTTGTGAACGGTATCCAGCCCGGCCCGCAGAAACACCCCCAAAAGCTGCTCGGTGAAATTGTCGACATCGGTAAAGTTGCCGTCATCGGGCAGCAGCTCGCTCAGGTTCCCCGCATAGGCGCCGATCAACTTTTCGCCGTTTCCCCCCACGCCCAGGATGCCGGGGTTTACCGCGACATATTCTAAGGCGATATCGGCGGCCACCAGCACAACCCGGGCAAACGGGCTGACCGGCTTCGATTCTCCGGGCGCCCATTGCTTGATCAGGATGTAGCCGGCCGCTTTTTGGGAATCCGAGACCCATTTGTTCAGATCGACCCCCTCCCCGGATTTGATCTTTACGGCCGCGGCAAACAGGGCGTCCAGCGAGTTTGGATCCGACTTGGGGCGGTTGCCCTCCCAGTGCTGTTTGTAGGGCGCCTTGTCCCCCGCAACATAATGGCTGTAGTCCGCCTTTCGAAACAGGCCGGTGACATACCCGTACAGGTCGAAATTGATGGGATCGATGTCGGGAAACAGGGCTTCTGCATCTCGGGCATGCTGTTCGGCAGCCTCCTTTGTAACTTTCCCCAAACGAATCGCGGCCTTGATGCCAAACAGAATCAAAGCGATGTCCATGATCACCCTCCTTCCGGGGAAACGGTTCCGTCAGAAGACAGCAGGACTCGTCCTTTTGGAGTCGATTTCGACGCCAGTTCGGCTTCACCGGCCGCCTGGGCTAAAACGCCGTCTACGATCTTTTTCCGCTCTTCCGGGTCTCCGTTGGCGTTTTTGGCTGACAGCCGATACTCTGCCGAGGCCGATGACTTCTGCATTCCCTTGCGGATCTGGGACACACGCTTGGCAACGTCGAACCAGAACGGGGCGCCGAGGCCGATGAGAATCCCGGTGACCACCACGATGAAAAACCAGATGATAAACCCCGAAGAATCACAGATGAGAGTGGAATAAATCCGCTGCAGCAAACGGGGGCTTTTCCGGACTCTGAATTCCGCCTTGATCGCCCTGCACTCAGGACTGCTCGCGGCCCACTTTTCTTTTCCTTCACCAAAGGGGCATTGCGGATAAAATTCCCAGCCGATCGGCACTCCCATGGCGGTCAGGTCGGCAATCTGCTGCCGGGCCTGGATGGCGGCCTGCTGAATTTTTTCGATGGACGCCTGGGCTTCCAAATCGGCCTCTGCTTTGGCCACCTGTTGCTTCAGCTTCCCGATACCCCCGGGATCTGTACCTGCGGCTTCGGCCCCGGCCAGCGCGTCCTGGGCTTGTTTCAGCCGCGCCTCGATGGCGGTGATTTCTTCAGTCCTCTTGGCTGCCGCTTCCTGATCGGCCAGAAATTCGCTCTGCTTTTCGATCACGGCAACGGCCAGATCTGGGTTC
Source organism: uncultured Desulfobacterales bacterium (assembly GCA_965602445.1). Lineage (GTDB taxonomy): Bacteria > Desulfobacterota > Desulfobacteria > Desulfobacterales > CAFBRK01 > JAIPEL01. Next base: position 3,721 of record CBFCZJ010000242.1, read on the forward strand.
AGGCGGTAGGTTTCGAAAATCCGCAGGCCGTTGATGTTGGCGACGATGGCCAGGGCAATGCCGATACCGATGGACCAGGTTTGGGCCTGCCGCCTGAAACTGGCCGAGACAGAGGAGCCGAATTCTTCGTATTTGCGGGCGATCCGGTTGAACTCGATCTTGAGGCTTTCGCTTGCCGCTTTGGAGGCCTGTTTCACCGACGGGGTATCGGCCAGACAGCGCAGCATGTACTCCAGCGAGACCTCTTCGTATAGGCCGGCCCTCTTTTTATCTCTTACGACACCCCATACAAACAGGCCCAGGCGCGCAACCCACGGCCGGCCGGCCGCCTTGTCCCTGCCGAAATAAGAGAGGCGCTGGTCGAGGGGCAGATCCTTCCAGTTCTTCTTTACCAGATCGATCGAGGCCTCGGCCGGGTTGTTCACCACCCGGACAAAGAAATCCCAGCGCTCCTCGTCCGTCATCCCCAAGGTCCCTTTGGCCAGCTCCTGGTTCAGCAGCTTCATCACCTCGATGAAATTTTTCTTTCGCATCCGGGCCATGCGCTGCCCGGCCTCCATGATCACCGTCACCACGGTTGCCAGGGCCGCCATGGTCAGTGCAAACGCCAGGAAGGCATCCAAAAGCTGCATCATTTTCTCTCCGTTTCATCGCAGTCGTTCGGCAACGATGTTCACAGCCGCCTTTACCCGGGTCGCCGGTGGGTGCAGGATTCCCACACCTCCTGGGGAAAAACGATGCGCTCGGTGCCGGGGACGTCCGGCACCCCTTTTCCGGAGTTCAGGTCGACGCCGTGCGGCAGGTAGGCCTTGTAGGCGAGCTGGCTGCAGTAAAAGCCGTTTTCCGTTGCAGAATCGAAAAAGTTGAGATTGTAGGGGGCGTTGCGTGCCGCCTGGGCCAGGCAGTAATCGGCCACGGCCATACGGATCCGCTCTTCTTCAGCCCGGGAAAATCCCCTCCCCTGCAGGGGGTCGGCAACCCCCACGAGCCTGTCGTCGATCAGGCGCTGGTCCATCATCCTGGCCGCATCCCAGGTGCCGGAACCGATGTCGAATTCGATCACCCGGGCCCTGGCCCCGGCTTCGACGCATCTTCCCGCCGGACCCACATAAACGACGATATGATCGACCTCGCCGGGGATGAGTTTTCCGATCAGCCGCCAGAACTGACCGGCCACGATGCTGTCTCCGCCGTCCTGCGTGCAGATCAGATCGCCGGTTTCTACCGGCAGGCCGTCGATCGTAAAGAGGTGGGCCATCATAACCTCCTTTCCGGTGTGGGCTTCGGGATGTATAGGGGTGGCAAGTGCGGTTCATCCTTTTTTGCCCGCTGAAAAGCCCGAAGCCCCTTTACGGGCTGGAGGCGCTGTCCGGCCGGCTCAAAACGAGCAGGCGCTGGGGGCCGGCAAAGGAAAGAGAAAGGTGCACCGTGTCGATGTCCCGGTTGATCCACTGGATGGCGCCGCTGCAGACGCCTGGGGCGAACACCTCCTCGGTGGTGTTGTCCTCCCACTGGATATCGGCAAGCAGGGTCCCGTCACAAACGACGGTACCCACATCGATGTCCGGCTTCCAGATCCATGCGCTCACCGGATGGGGGCGGCTGGCAAAGGCAGCAGGCACGCTGAACAAAATCCGGTTCTGTTCTTCGAAGACGATCAGATCGCTGGTAGACATGGCAGATCACCTCCCTTTCGGAAACACGATGTAGGGATCGGATGGAATCGGCCAATTGCCGCTCTGTTTTTCGTACTTGCTGGCCCAGACCGCCTGGCATAGCCGATAATCGCGCCGGGCCGTCGGGTCGGCTGGTTTGCGCTTGCGGTCGAAGTCATCGAGCGCCATCAGCAGGCCGACCTTCTCCTCCAGATCTTCTCCGGCCCGGGCCGCAGCGATCTTTTCCAGCACATCGGCGTCGCTGTGGCACCCCGCAGGCCAGAGGCCGTTGTCCCCTGCGCTGGGAACGGCGGTCAAAAAGCGGCGCCAGGCCGTCAGCAGCGAATTCATCAGGCCCCGCTGGGTCTTTTCGGCGCTTGCCGAAGAATTCATGGCATGCCTCAGGTAGTAGTCGGTCTCATCGGGTCTGGCCTCCCAGGTCGGGTTGCAGACCGGGGCCCGGGCGGTCAACCCTTGCCAGATGTCGGGGATGCGAAACAAGCGAGATACTGCCACCAGCTTGTCGGGACGGTCTCGTGGTTCCGAGACTGTCAGGGTCCGAAACTCGATGGGCCAGTCGGTGATGGACCCCACATTGAGTTCGAGCCATCCGGAGCCGCCGCCCAGGACATAGAACTTGCCGTGGTGGGTATGGCCGGAGACAAACAGCGGAATGTTGTAGTGCTTGCGAAACCGGTCGATCTGCCCCTTTCAATGTTTTGAGCAGTGGCGTCGTTTGGCAGAAGCTCAACGCCCTTAAAG
>CBFCZJ010000243.1:0-6132 GCA_965602445.1 uncultured Desulfobacterales bacterium
ATTTTAAGCATTTAAGCTCATTTTAGGCATTTTAGGCATTTCCAATCTCTGTGTCGCGGCGGTAAAACCGACATCACTTTTTTGTCCAGATCTTCCCAGAAAAGGCGCAAACCAGCGGCCGTTACATCCCCACTGCATCGATGGCATCCATGATGCCGTCGAATTCGGCAAAAAGCTGCCGTTTTTTAAAATGCTTCACCTGGGCCGCACCGCTGGGGCAAAACCCGCTGCAGCTGCCGCAGCCCTTGCATACGGCTTCGTTGATCACCGATATCCCCCGCCTCTCGTCGAATTCGATGGCCGAATAGGGGCACAACCCGATACACTGCTTGCATCCGGCGCAGATGTCCGGGTCGATCCAGGAAATGGTCGATGGGACCTGGACTTCTCCGCGGGTGGCCAGGGCCAGAGACTTGGCCGCCGCGCCGGAGGCCTGGGATACGGTGTCGGGGATGTCTTTGGGCGACTGGCAGGCGCCGGCCAGAAAGACCCCGTCGGTGGCGGTGTTCAATGGGCCCAGTTTGGGATGCTCTTCGAGGAAAAAACCGTCGGAGCCGATGTTGACGCCGAAGATTCTTCCCACCGACGGGGCGTCGGGCTGCGCCTGGATGGCCGTGCAAAGGACGACCATGTCGACCGGCACCCGGATCCTTTCCCCCAGCAGGGTGTCCTCGGCCAGGCAGATCAGCTTGCCTTCTTCTTCTGCGGATTCGGGCCGGTCGGTGATTTCAGCCACCTTCCCCCTAACAAAGACGGTCCCCTCCTCCTGGCACCGCCGGTAGAATTCTTCGTATCCCTCGCCAAAACAGCGCATGTCGATGTAAAAATCGTAGACCTTCGTATCGTGGCCCACCTTTTCCTTGATCAGATGGGAGTACTTCAATGCGTACATGCAGCAGACCCGGGAGCAGTACTCGTGGTAGTTGACGTCCCGGCTGCCGACGCAGTGGATCAGGGCGACGCTGCCGGGGGGGCGGCTGAATTCGCCGTTGTCATCCCGCATCATGATGCTGCCGCCGGTGGGGCCGGTGGCGTTGCTGAGCCGCTCAAACTCCAGGCTCGTGTAGATGTTGGCAAATCGGCCGTAACCGAACTGCTTGATGGGCGTGGGGTCGAGCAGGTCATAGCCGGTGGCCAGAATGATGCTGCCGATTTTGACCTCGATCTCCTCGGCGGCCATGGTGTGATCGATCGCATTTGCCTCGCAGGCCCGGACGCATTCCATGCATTCACAGCAGTCCCCGCAGTTCAGGCACCGCTCGGCCTCGGCCTTGGCCTGCGCCTCGGAAAATCCCAGGGCAGCCTCGTCAAATGATCGTGCCCGGCTCTCGGCCGGAAGATGGGAAAGCGACTGCCGGGCTTGAACCGGGAGTCCTTCCGGAACCGCACTCCAATTTTCTTTTCTGGCGGCTGCTTCGGCCGGTGCCTCGTCAGCCTCGTCCTGTTTTTCTTCGAGGAGGCCGGAAAGAAACCGCATGATTCCGTCGGCGGCGCGATGGCCGGCGGCCACGGCTTCCACCACGGTTGCCGGCCCGGTGACGGCGTCGCCGCCGGCAAACACGTGGCCGATGCCGGTCTGGAAGGTCGCAAAAGAAACCTGGATCGTGTTGCGGCGGGACCACTCGATTCCCGCCGCCAGAGGGGCCCACGAGGTGTCGGCGCGCTGGCCGATGGCCGGGATCAGGGCATCGCACTCGATGACGAACTGTGAGCCTTCCACCGGAACCGGCCGCCGTCTCCCGCTGGCATCCGGAGGACCGAGTTCGGTTTTGATGCATGTAAGGCCTGTCAGGCGACCCTCTCGGGCTTCGATTCCCACCGGGGCGGTGAGATAATGAAATGCCACCCCTTCTTCTTTGGCCCCTTCGATCTCTTCGGCATAGGCCGGCATTTCGGTTTCCGAGCGGCGGTAGACGACGGTGACCGATTCGGCGCCGAGCCGGAGGGCCACCCGTGCGGCATCGATGGCCACATTGCCGCCGCCGATGATCGCCACCCGGCGGCCCGGTTTTTTCCCGTAGCCGAGGTTGACCTCCCGGAGAAAATCGACGGCGTCAATGACCCCCTCGGTCTCCTGTTCGCCGGGGATCCCCAACTTCAGTGAGCCGTGGGCACCTACCCCGATAAATACCGCGGAAAATCCTTCCTTTTTGAGATCCTCCAGGGTGAAATCATCTCCGAATCGGACACCGGTGCGGGCTTCCACACCCATTCGAAGAATATAGCCGATCTCCTTGTCCAGGATATCGGCCGGCAGCCGATAGTCGGGGATGCCGACCCGCAGCATCCCCCCCAGCTTGCCAAGCGCCTCGAAAATGGTTACGCCATATCCCTTCAGCCGAAGATCGTAGGCCACGGTCAAGCCGGCCGGCCCTCCACCGATGACCGCCACCTTCTCGGGACGGTCTTCGATTTCCGGCACCGACAAGGCGTCGACATCCACCTGGTCTGCGGCAAACCGCTTCAAATCGCGGATCGCCACGGGCGTATCCACCTGGACCCGGCGGCATTCGTTTTCACACGGGTGGGGGCACACCCTGCCGAGAACCCCCGGCAGCGGCAGCCGTTCCTGGATCAGCCGATAGGCCTCCTCGTATTTGCCGATCTTGATCAACTGGACATAGCCCTGGACGTTGACGCCGGCCGGGCAGGCAGACACGCACGGCGCCCGGTCCTTTTTGTCGATGCAGAAGGTGATCGGCACCGCCTGGGGAAACGCGCGGAAAATGGCATTGCGATCGCCGATGCCCACGTCCCACTCGCTGGGGCGGGTCACCGGACAGGCCTTGGCGCACTCCCCGCAGCCGGTGCAGACCCCTTCTTTGACATAGCGGGGGTTTTTCCGGATTTTGGCGACATAGTTGCCGATATAACCGGTGACTTCGGTGACCTCGCTGTGGGTGAGCAGCTCGATGTTGGCATTCTGGGCCACATCGACCATTTTAGGGGTGCCGATACAGGCCGCGCAGTCGAGGGTCGGGAAGGTCTTGTCGAACTGGAGCATGTGCCCGCCGATGGTCGTGTTTTTCTCCACCAGGTAGACCTTGTGGCCGGCGCTGCCGATGTCCAGGGCCGCCTGCATGCCCGCGATGCCGCCGCCCACCACCAGGATTTCAGGGCGGACCGGCACTTCCCGCGTTTCCAGCCCCCGGTGGAACTGGACCCGATTGATGGCGGCCGCGGCCATGGTTTTGGCCTTGGCCGTGGCCTCGTCTTCGTTTGCCGTCACCCAGGAGACCTGCTCCCGCACCGACGCCATTTGAAACATATACGGGTTGAGTCCCGCCCGCCGGCAGGCCCCTTGAAACGTCTTTTCATGGAGCCGCGGCGAGCAGGAGGCGACCACCACCCGGGTGAGACCGTACTCGGCGATGTCCTTTTCGATCATTTCCTGGCCCGGGTCGGAACACATGAACTTGTAGTCCCTGGCGACAACGACATTCTTGAGTTTTCTCGCGAAATCGGCGACTTCGGCCACTCTCACCCGGTAGGCGATATTGATGCCACAGTGGCAGATGTAAAAACCGATTCGAATCGACATAACGTTCCCCCTTCAGGCGGGCTTTTCGTGGCCGGCCAGCCGGTGAATCTCCCGCAGCAGCTCGTCGGTGTCGGGCGGACTTTCCAGGAAGGCCTCCGGCTCCGGGAGCGGCTGCCCCTGTGGCAGGCTGCGAAGATGCTGGTAATGGGAATATATTTTCTGGGCGATGGCGCTGAGCATGATGACCGGCACGGTTCTGAGCCGTTCGTCGCACTTTAGGTTGACGTACATCGACAAACCGTCGTCCTCCGGGATCATGGCGTTCAAGATGATGCATGCCGGTTCCAGGGACCTGGCCATTTCGAGTCCCTCCACGGCATTCTTGGCGATGATCGGCTCGAAACCGTTCTCCTCAAGCAGGGTGGAAAGAAACATCTGCATGTCGGGTTCGTCGTCGACGACGATGATGGGCACTCGGTGGGACGCCACGGCTCCTCCCTGAGCGGCGTCGTCCGGCCCGGCGATGCCGCTGTTTCTTTGACAAAAACCAGCCGATGCAGATAGTCGCAGCCGTTTCCCGCGGCGGCTGCTGGCCGTTTTTGAGCATATGGCCCTTACAAGCACAGATCGTGCCACGGGAGGTTTACTGCCGGAAAAGAGTGATACTCCAGGAGGTTGACGGAATGGCGATAAATCACACTGGGAAAAATTGTTGCATCAGTAAAACATGTAATGCAACACTAAATTCATTATATTTTGAAATTAATCAATAAAAAATAGCGTTGCAATGGCTTCGCAGATGCTGAAACATGTTTGCAACAAAACGATCAGGTAGGAAACACCAGGCGAAACGTGGTGCCCTGGCCCGGCTTGCTGTCGACCTCCACCCTTCCCTTGTGGTCCTGCATGATTCCGTAGACCGTGGAAAGGCCCAGGCCGATGCCGTAGCCCTCTTTTTTGGTGGTGTAAAACGGTTCGAAGATCCGGGGAAGGTGCTCCGGTGAAATCCCCGGGCCGGTATCGGCGACGCCGATGACCACTTCCCGGTTCTTCTTGTCCTGAAAGGCGGTCAAGTGGAGGCTTCCACCGTCGGGCATCGCGTCGATGGCGTTAAAGATCAGGTTGATCACGCACTGCTGCAGGCTGTTGATGTCCCCGTCGATCTCCGGAATCGAATCGGCGACCTCGGTGACCAGCTTGATGTGGCTCAGCTGGAGCTTGTGCTGGCTCAGCAGGACGCAGCGCCGGATCAGGTCGGCCACCTGAACGGGTTCCCGTCGGGGCGGGGTCTTTCGGGAGAAGGTGAGCAGCCCTGAAACGATGTGGCTGCAGCGCTCGGTTTCCTGTTCGACGACGTCCAGATAGTCCCTGAATTTTTTCTGGTCGGTATTGGAAAGGGGGCCGCGGCCGGCGATTTTCCGCATCAGGCGAAGATAGTTTAAAATTCCGGCCAGGGGGTTGTTGATTTCATGGACCACGCTGGCCGCCAGCCTTCCTAAGGACATCATCTTGTCCTGGTGAAGGATCCGCGCCTGGTCGGCCATCTCCCGCTCCAAACGGCGGATTTCTCTCAAATCCCGAATAAAGAGCACCAGCCCCGATTCCTGTTTTTCTTCATAGAGGACCGTGGCCGAGACTTGCACCGGCACGTGCCCCCCGGATTTTTCCTGCATTTGAGCTTCATACAGAAAAAGACGGTCTCGACCTCCGTATGCGTCCTTTCGAACCGCCTCCCACAGTGCCTGCTGCCCTCCCGGCGGGAAAAACGCGGAAAGAGGCAGCCGGTGAAGGGCCGCTCCCTTTTTATAGCCGAGCATCTGCTCCAGGCTCCGGTTGAAGATCACCACCCGGTCGTTTTGGTCGACGCCCAGGATTCCGTCCATGGAGCTTTCGATCAGGTTCTGCTGGAAAGCGAAGGTCTCCAGCAGCTCCTGGGTCGTTTCCGTCCAGCCCTGCTCGAGAAAGGCGGTGTAGTCTTTGACTTGTTTGCGGACGCGCCACCGCTCCTTCGCCCTGTCCAGGGCGACGAACAGGGCCTCGTCGTTGATCGGTTTGGCGATGAAATCCGAAGCGTCGAGCTGCAGGGCGGAAATGGCCACGTCCATTTCGCCGAAAGCCGTGACCACGATCACTTCGGTGTCGGCGAACCGCTCCTTGATCGCCTCCAAAACGGCGATGCCGTCCATTTTCGGCATGCGGATGTCGGTGATGACGATCTGCGGCCGGAACCTTTCGCACACCCGAAGGCCGGCCTCACCGTCTTCTGCGGCAGCGACCTCGTAGCCGGCATCTTCCAGGTTGATGCGCATCACCCGGCGGATGCCCTCTTCGTCATCGATGATCAGAACCTTCCATTTTTCAGATTCGCCCATGACCATTTTCTCCGGATCCAGAATGCTTCCTTGACCTTACACTGGCAGGGCCGGGCAAGTAAAGGCCGCGTAAAGACGGCCGCTGATCAGGATACAGAAAAATGTCAGCGGCAAATGGGGATCGCCACAGAAATGCAAGTGTTTGCGCTGCGGCCGTCTTAACGCGGCCTATCTGCCTCAAACAGTTGCCCAGCTTCCGAGCTGGCACCCATCGGCCTCCGGCTCAGACTTACTGGAGTTTTATGGAGAACCGCTAAATTTTAAACGGCGGCGCAGCCG
>CBFCZJ010000244.1:0-6098 GCA_965602445.1 uncultured Desulfobacterales bacterium
CCGGTGCATATGTGCGGCGCCATGGCGCGCATTGATGCGATTGCTGAAATCTGCCGGAACCGGGAGCTGGTCTTGATCGAAGACGCCTGTCAGTCGCTAGGGGCCACCTACCGGGGAAAGGCGGCAGGGGCCTTTGGGCACATGGGCTGTTTTTCTTTTGATCCGGTCAAGACCGTGACCTGCGGGGAGGGCGGCGCCGTGGTGACCGACGATGCGGCGCTGTATCGGGCCGCTGACAGCTATGCAGACCACGGCCATGACCACATCGGAACCGACCGGGGCAAGGAGAGACATCCGATTCTCGGGACCAATTTTCGGATCAGCGAACTCAATGCGGCAGTCGGGCTGGCCCAGCTGCGTAAGCTCGATCGGATCCTGGAGGTCCAGCGGCGCCACCGGGACCGGCTCAAAGGGGTCCTGGCGCGATTTTCCGAAATTCGGTTTCGACGGATTCCCGACGAAAGCGGAGATTCGGCCACCTTTCTCTCCTTTATGCTCCCGGACGAAGACGCTGCCCGCAAGACCGCGGCGGCGTTCAATGAAGCCGGGGTGGACGGGTGCTTTTACTGGTACGACAACAACTGGCACTACCTGCGCCAGTGGGAGCATTTAAAGCGGCTGCAGTGCGCCGCCCGGCTTCCGGCGGCTGAATTCGACCACTGTCCGGATTACAGCGCCGTCGATCTGCCGCAATCCGATTCGGTCATGGCGAAAACCATTTCGATGCAGATCAAACTGGGATGGACCGAAAAAGACCTGGATCGGCGGTGCGAGGCCATGGAGAAGGTCATGAAGGAGTTGGTAGGGTAGGGGAAAAAGTGCCTAGAGTGCCTAAAGTGACTAGAGTGCCTAGATTCGAAAAAGCCCGGCAATCTTCGCCTATATTATCGCTGGAGCGAAGCGACACCGCAACTCTAGGCACTTTAGGCACTCCAGGCACTCTAGGCACTGACAATTCAGATACACATGAACTCAGTCACACGCGTTCTGAAGCCATAACAATTCAACAAAGGTGAATCCATGTTCCGAAACTTCAAAGTCGTTCCCCGGGTGATTTTCGGCCGGGGCAGCTTCGATCAGCTCGATGAAATTCTCCAGCCGCAGAGAACCGATGCGGACGGGTTCATGGTCTTTCTGGTTGACGATGTCTTTTCAGACCAGCCCCTGGCCGGCCGGATCCCGGTCCAAGAGGGCGATCTGCTGATCTGGGTCAATGTAGACGACGAACCCAAGACAGGCTATGTCGATGCGCTGCGGGACCGGGTCCAACGGCACGGAAAGACGTCTGCAGGCGTGGTCGGCATCGGCGGAGGCAGCACCATGGACCTGGCCAAGGCCGTGTCGCTGATGCTGACCAATTCCGGCTCCTCGGCCGATTATCAGGGCTGGGATTTGATTCGCCGCCCGGCCGTCTATCATGTCGGCATTCCGACGCTGTCGGGAACCGGTGCCGAAGTTTCCCGCACCACGGTGCTCACCGGCCCGGAAAAAAAACTCGGGATCAACTCCGATTACACCGTGTTCGACCAGGTTGTCCTCGATCCGGACCTGGCGGCCGGTGCGCCGACCGATCAGCGGTTCTACACCGGGATGGACTGCTACATCCATTGTGTAGAGTCTCTTCAAGGGACGTTTCTCAACGCCTTCAGCCAGGCATACGGGGAAAAGGCGATGGAGCTGTGCCGGGAGGTGTTTCTGAAAGAACCGCCGGACGCCGATGAAAAACTCATGATGGCCTCCTACTTCGGCGGCATGAGCATCGCCTATTCCCAGGTCGGAGTGTGCCATGCGCTTTCTTACGGCCTGTCCTACGAGCTGGGGGTGCATCACGGGATCGGAAACAGCATCGTCTTCAACTACCTGGAGGAATTTTACGCCGAAGGGGTGACTGAATTCAGGGAAATGCTCGATCGGCAGAAAATATCGCTGCCCCGGCATCTGACCGCCAACCTGTCCGATGCGGCGATGAATCGAATGATCGATGTCGCTCTGGTGCTCGTCCCCCTGTGGGAAAATGCATTGGGGCCGCAATGGCGGCAGGAGATGACCCGGGAGCGGATCGCTGCACTCTACCGCCGGATGTAGTCATATCGGGTAGAGGGTCTAATTCAGTCCGGAATTCCTGGCGCTCAGGACCAGGTCAGGGGAATCTGGCTTTGCCATAGCTGATGAAGAATGAAAAATTCGAAGCACGAAATCCGAAATTCGAAACAAAGGACTGCGATGATACCCAATCGACTGACAAATAAGGGCGACACGAGGCCGCGGGTGCGGGGCGGCAGACCGCCGGCTGTTTTCACCGGAATCGTGGCGAGGATTTTTAAACGACTTTTTGCGCCGGTGTTTTTTGCCAGGCCCCTGTCCGCGGTCCCCGAGGGGGCCGTGGTTTTTTTCCCGCTTCGGCAGACCTGCCTTTGCTGCGGCCTCGCCGGTATGGTGGCGGTCAAATCGGCCGGTAAAGGCCCGGCTGCAGCCCTTGCCCCCATCGAGGAGATGATCCGCCGAATGGCCGAAGAAGGTGCCGAATCGTGCCGAAGCGAAGCGGATTTTACCGATCGATACCTTTGCGGCAAAGAATTCGTCGCCTCCCTTTTTACCGCGGCAAGGGAGTTGAAAGCCGATGGACCCTTTTTCGACATCTTGACCGATTCGGTGCGGCAGAACCGGTTGTCGGCCCTTGGCCGGCAGATCGCCGGTATGATCGAGACCGAGCAGCGGCAAATGACCGCGCGTGCCGGCCGCCTGAAAAAGGCGGCCATCGACGTCATGGATGAGCGGATCGAAATGCTTCGGGACGTGGCCTGGATCTTTTCCACAGAGCTTCTCGGCAACGTGGAAAAGCTTCGTTGGCTCCGACCTGACCTTGGCAAGGCGCCGGATCGGGACCTCGTGCGGTTTTTCCGCCGGATCAATGCCGTCTTGAACAGCATCGAGCGGTTGGAGGTCCGGGGACGGGATTCGGCCGGAATCTCTATTCTGATGACCCTCGCCCCTGAAGACTATTACCGGTTCATGGAAACCCTCGACCGGCAAAAGCTCGCAAACGAGGTCAGCGACCGCCTGGTTCGCGGGGTGCTGTCCAATCGGAGCATCCATATCCGGGAGGGAAAAGATGAAAACGGCCGGCCGACCTTTTCTGTGGGATTGACATACAAGATCGCGGCGGAAATCGGCAGCCTGGGAGACAACACCCGGTTTTTGCGAGAACAGATTCGAAATGACCGCATCCTGCAGCTCTTGGCGCCGTTTCCCAGGATGGACTGCTCCATCTTGTCCCACACGCGCTGGGCCTCGGTGGGGGCCATCACGGAGGCCAACTGCCATCCGATGGACAACCTGGCCGAAGCAGACGGGTCCGAATCCGGCGCGATCATCCATGTCTGCCTCAACGGCGACATCGACAATTACATGGAGCTGAAAAAAGGGCTGGAAAACGAGGGCGTCCGTATTCCGGCAGAGATTTCCACCGACACCAAGCTGATCCCGCTGCAGATCGCCCGGTACCTCGCCGCAGGCAACGGCATCTACGAAGCCTTCCGCCGGGCGGCGAATGATTTTGAAGGCTCCCACGCCATTGCCATGCATTCGGACCTGGCGCCGGGAAAACTGTTTTTGGCGCAGAAGGGAAGCGGACAGGCGATTTTTGTCGGACTCGGCAGCGGCTGTTTTCTGCCGGCTTCGGAAGTCTACGGTTTTGTGGAAGAGACCAGCCGGTACCTGAAACTCGACGGAGAAAGCGTCGTGGAGGGGCCAAGCGGAAGGACCCAGGGCCAGATCGTCGTTCTCGGCTCTGACGGAGCCGGTGAGCTTGCCGGAATCGAGGCCATGCACTATGACGGCACGCCCATCGAACTGACCTCCGGCGATATTCATGAGACGGTGATCACCTCGCGGGACATCGACCGCCAGAATTTTCCCCACTACTTTCTCAAGGAAATTTCAGAGTCTCCCCGTTCGGTGGAAAAGACGCTGCTCAATCGGTGGCAGGTCGACGGCGAGGGGCGGCCGCAAGTGGTCCTGGACGGATCAGCCGTGCCGCCGGAGGTGCGCGACGCCCTGGCCGAGGGAATCATTCGGCGCATCTATTTCATCGGGCAGGGAACGGCAGGAGTGGCGGCATCGGTATGCGCCGGGATTCTGGATTATTATCTCTCCGATTCTTCGATGCAGGTCAGCGCCCTGAAAGCATCGGAGCTGAGCGGTTCCCGGCTCTGCGACAACAACGGCCGCCGGAGTCTTTCCGATGCGTTGATCGTTGCCATCAGCCAATCCGGAACCACCACCGACACCAACCGGACGGTGGATCTGGTCCGGGAGCGCGGCGCCTTTACCCTGGCCATCGTCAATCGGCGCGATTCGGACCTGACCTTCAAGACCGACGGCACGATCTACACCAGCAGCGGCCGGGATGTGGAGATGTCCGTGGCATCCACCAAGGCCTTTTACGCGCAGATCGTTGCCGGCGCCCTGCTGGGGCTTGACATCACCGCCCTTCGCCGCCGCAGGTCGGCCGGATTCGTCGGTGAAGAGCTCCAACAGCTGCTGGCGCTTCCCGCGCACATGCAGGCCGTGCTCGGCCTTGGGCCGGCGATCGAAGCCTCGGCAAAGCGGCTGGCGGCCGGGCGCACTTATTGGGCGGCTGTGGGCAGCGGCCCCAACAAGGCCGCTGCCGACGAAATCCGGATCAAGCTCAGCGAACTGTGCTACAAGACCATCTCCTCGGACTACGTGGAAGACAAAAAGCACATCGATTTGTCTTCCGAACCGCTGATCATCGTCTGCGCCGCAGGCGCCCGGCCCAGCGTGATCGGTGACATCGTCAAGGACACGGCGATATTCAAAGCCCACAAGGCCGCACCCGTGGTCATCGCCGACGAGGGCGAGGAGCGCTTTGGCCCATACGCAGAAGACGTCTTTTCGGTGCCGGCGGTGGGCGAACACCTCTCGCCGATCCTCAACACCCTTGTGGGGCATTTGTGGGGATACCATGCCGCGCTGGCGATCAACGACGGCTCCCGGCTGCTGTACCGGTTCCGGGAAGAAGTCCGCCAGAGCGTCGAAGCCAGCGCCGAAAAGGGACTCGATGTCTACGAGTCGATCTTGGAGCGGCCCTTCCGGGAAAAAATCGCCTCTTTTTACCGGCAGTTTCGAAACCAGAAAATTTCCGGGAAGCTGCCGGGAATTCTCGGCATCGAGGCGGCATCGGATCTGACCCTGCTGCTCAAATACCTGTCGGGACGACTGCCGGTTTCGGATTTCGAGCTCGATTTCGGCGTCAAGGGCACCGCGTTGAACATGCTCAACCGGCTGTTCTCCTGTCTGGGGGAGGCGATCAACGCCATGGCCCGGCCGGTCGATGCCATCAAGCATCAGGCCAAGACCGTGACCGTCGGCACGAGCCGGATCCAGGAAAAGCTGGAAGGCATCCTGTTCTCCGCCCTTGAAGAGCACGGCATCAGCCCCTCGCAGTTGATCAACCGAAACATCCTCGTCTTGAAGAATCTCCAGGGCATCATTTCGGAGATCAGGGGGTCGATTCTCTACCGGGTCCGCAACCTGGACCTGCTCGGCGAGCCCACCGAGCAGACCGCCATCGAAGTGGTCCGGAAGGGAGGCACCCTGAAGCCGATTCCCTCCCGGGTGGAAAGGGATCGCCGGCTGAAGGGGACCAAGCGGATCATCGTCAAGGAGGGCAACGTATACATCGGCAAGGGACGGAAAGACGACCGCAGCATCGTCGTGATGCCGGCCATTTCCACCTCTCCGGAGACGCCCAACCTGATCGAGCACCTGCTCCTGCTCCACATCGGCTTTACCCCGGATGTTTCCCTGGAGACCCGGATCAAGGCCCTGGGGGGCAAGTACGAGCGGATCAAGAATATCGCCCAGGAGAACAGCGTCGTTTGGGACGACCGGCTTCTGGACCAGGTGGAAATGGAAGAACTGTTCGGCCGCTCGGCAGAAAAGATCGCAGAGTTCATCGTGTCGAAGGTCAACGGCGGCGGCCCCCTATCGGTGTAACACCGCCCGCGCAAAGGTGGGATCTCTTCTATTTTCTGAAGAGACCCTGCGTAATCGGATAAATGCGAAATTCGAAT
>CBFCZJ010000245.1:0-6076 GCA_965602445.1 uncultured Desulfobacterales bacterium
TCCATCAGCCGGTCGATGCTCACATGGGTGTATTTCTGGGTCGTGGAAAGACTCTGGTGTCCGAGCAGCTCCTGGACGACCCTCAGGTCGGCGCCTGAATCCAGCATATGCGTGGCAAAACTGTGGCGAAGGGCATGGGGGGAAACCGGGATGGCAAGGCCGATCTGCCGGGCGATTTTTTCCAGGATCCGGGCCACGGAGCGGGGCGTCAGCCGGCCGCCGCGGTGGTTGCGAAACAACGCCCCGTCCTCTTGGACGCCGATGCCTTTCTCCTTTTTCAGCCGCTCCCGGTAGGATCGAACGGCCCCTGCCGCCTTGCGTCCGATCGGCACCATCCGCTCGCGGCTTCCCTTGCCGGTGACCCGAACGGTCCGGCCGGTCAGGTCCACATCCTCGGTGTCGAGCCCGGTCAGCTCTGAAACCCGGATGCCCGCCGAGTACAGCGTTTCGAAAAGCGCCCGGTTTCGCAGCCCCAGCAGTGTGCCGGTATCGATCGCGTCCAACAGCCGGAACATGTCGTCCACCGGCAGGTAAACCGGGATCGATTGGTCCTGCTTCGGCGTCAGAATCAGCGCCGCCGGGCTTTCCGGCAGCTTGCCCCGCTTGAGCAGAAACTTGAAAAAAGACCGCAGCGCAGACAGTTTGCGCGCGATGGTGCTCTTCTTGTTTCGCTTGTGCAAATACCCCAGGTAGCCCCGGATCGTCAGGGGGTCGACCTGGTCCAGGCAAACCGGCCCGTTTTCGACGCTCTTGCCGGCGGATTTGCCGCCGTCCATCGTACCTTCGATATACGCCCGGAATTCTTCGAGGTTTTTCTTATAGGCCCGGCAGGTGTGCGCCGAGTATCCCTTCTCGGAAGCCAGAGAGGCGATGAACTCAGTAATCGCTTCCTGCAGGATCATCATTTCGTTGAGCACTTTTGGTGCATAAGTAAACCTGGCATAGAGAATCCAGCTTGATATAAGCCAAGAGGGCATGAGTCGGTGTCTTTGTAAACGCAAATCCGAAATTCGAATATCGAAATCCGAAACAAATTCAAAATCCGAATTTTCAAATGACCAAAACGAGGTCAAAGAGCAAAAAAACGGGAAACCTTCTGAATACCTGTTGTTGTTTGGGTCATTCGAATTTTGATCATTTGGAATTGTTTCGAATTTCGGATTTCGTGTTTCGAATTTTTCATTGCTCAGCCCCTAAGGCAGAGTCAATTGTATCCGCCCTTGTTTTGGTGACCAAGATTTCCCAGCCTGCACCATCGCGTCAGCGATTGGACCCGAAGTGGTTTCAAAGGCTCGGATCGCGCCGAAGGTCAAGGCGCGGGCTGGCGAAAACGCGGAGCATACACGGGAGTATGCGAGCATTTTTCGCCAGTCCGCGACCCACCGCTGCCCATACAATAGATGGGAAGTCCCGCTTGCGGGGCAACGCAGAGATTCGGTGCGAGAGGAGGGTTTGAAACCACTTCTAGGCGGCTTGCCTGGTCTTCTTCTTGAGCCGGCTGATCTTCCGCCGAAGGATCTGGGCCGTCTTGCTGTCCTCGGCCTCGAGCGCCTCTTCCCGCTTTGCCTGAAGCTCTCGAATCTTCTTTTTGATTTCCCGCACGTCGCCCTTTTTCTTTCGGCTGCCGGCAGCGTCCTCGACGCCGCGGGCTTCTTTGATCTCCTTGATCAACTCAGCCTTGTTCATGCCGTGGGCGCCCGTGATGTCGGGAATGTCCATGGCAATTTCCCGAAGCTCTTTTGCGGTCATCTTCTCCAGAGGTTTTTCCTTGGCCTCTTTTTTCTTTCCACCCATCGTGCGACGCTCCTTGTGGCTTTAATGGTTTTCTTCAAAACTTCTATTTGTCTATGCACATGCTGGAAGGCTGGAAGGCCCGGCGCTGCGCGCCGCTGGGAAGCAAAAAAGCCGGGATGAAAGGTCCCTTCGGCACCGCTGGGAGGCCGGGAGGCGTAACAAAAAATCCGTGGAAGCTTTTCTGGCTTTTAGCGTCCAAGCATCCCAGCGTCCCAGCGTCCCAGCTTTTTCGTATCCCAGCTTCCCAGCCTCCTAGCGTCCCAGCCTCCCAGCATATAAAGCGCTCAAAAAATAAAGTTATTTGAATAAAGTAGATAGACGGGTTTGTCAATGGCCATGCAAGGAAAAGAGCGCATGGAGCATAGCGCATAGAGCATGGGGCAGAGAAAAACCGGATGTCAGATATCGGACCCTTCGACTCAGTCGGCGACTTCGCTCAGGACATGTGTCCAGTGTCGGCCCTTTTGTCTTTCTGACATCCGACCTCTGATATCCGACATCTGGCGTGAAATGCCTCAATTCACAAACAAGCACCAAGCATCAAATCTCAATTTCCAAACAAGGACGCACCCCCCTCAGAGGATTTTGTTTGAAAATTGAAAATTGTGATTTGGAATTTGTTTGATCATTGGTGCTTGGGATTTGAGATTTCCTGCTTTTGGCCGCAACGGCACGGCAGAGACGCCGTGCCCTACGACATGGGCCGGAGGGTCTCTTGCATTATTTCTTTATGCGCTTTGCCCTATGCCCCATGCGCTATGCCCTATGCGCAATTCGGGCGCGCAGCGCCTAAGATCGTTCCTCCACCATCTTGTTCACCAGCTTCATCAGGGGACCGAACAGGTCCAGGGGCACCGGAAACAGGGTCATGTTGTTGTTTTCCGCCGCCATCTCCCTCATGGTCTGCAGGTAGCGAAGCTGCAGCGCCATGGGCCGATCCTGCATGATTCCGGCCGCCTCGGCCAGCCGGGTGGACGCCTGGAATTCGCCCTCGGCGTTGATCACCTTGGCCCGCCGCTCCCGCTCGGCTTCGGCCTGCCGGGCCATGGCCCGCTGCATCTCGCTGGGCAGGTCGATGTGCTTGAGCTCCACCGCGGAGACCTTGATCCCCCAGGGGTCGGTCTGGGAGTCGAGGATTTCCTGAAGGTAGGTGTTGACCTTTTCCCGCTCGGCCAGCAGCTCGTCGAGCTCGGCCCCGCCGCAGGTGCTTCGCAGGGTGGTCTGGGCGAGCTGGGACATGGCGTATCCGTAGTTTTCCACCTCGATGATGGACTTGATCGGGTCGATCACCCGGAAGTAGACCACGGCATTGACCTTGACCGACACGTTGTCCCGGGTGATCACATCCTGGGGATCGACGTCCATGGCGACCAGGCGCAGGCTTACCTTGACCATCTTGTCTATGATCGGAATGAGGATGATCAACCCCGGCCCCTTGGCCTTGATGACCCGGCCCAGCCGGAAAATGACCCCCCGCTCGTATTCGTTCAGGATCCGGAGGGCCGATGCCAGAAAAAGCACGACCAGCACGACAATGGCAATAAGGGTGTACATGGGTTACCTCTGTGTTTGAATAAAAGGATCTATTGAATCGCTCGGATGCTGGGAGGCTGGGATGCTTGGACGCTGGGACGCTGGTGCCTTCGGCACCGCTGGGAGGCCAGGAAGCTTACCAAAAACCCCCAGAAACTTTTTATTCCTGTTTATGTCTTATAGCCTCCAAGCTTCCCAGCTTCCTAGCTTCCCAGCGGCGCGCAGTGCCTAGCTTCCCAGCGTCCCAGCGGCGCGCAGCGCCCTGCCTCCCAGCGCGCCGGAGAGGCTGCTTCCAGGGTTACTCCGGCGCCACTTTCAACACCAGTCCTTCCGCCTTCACCACCTTCACCTTTGTGCCGGCGCGAATCGTCTCATCTGCCGTGGCCCTCCAGAGCTCACCGTGGACGAACACCTTTCCTTCCGGATCGATGTCCCGGCGGACTTCGCCGATCTCGCCGATGAGGCCGTCGAGGCCGGTGCGGGCTTGAGACACCTGGGCCCGGAAGACCATCGCGGCCACGGCGACGAAAAAACCGGAGACCAGGATGATGGTCGGCAAAAAAACGTTCCACGCCAGGCCCATACCCGGCCCGCCTTGCCTGAACATCATCAACGACCCCAGGGCCAGGGAAACCACCCCGGCCACGCTGAGCAGGCCATAGCTGGCGATCTTCATTTCCATGATGAAAAAGACGATGGCCAGCAGGATCAGCATCAAGCCGGCGTAGTTCACCGGCAGGGTTTGAAAGGCAAAAAACGCCAGAATCAGGGAGATGCCCCCGATCACCCCCGGAAAGATCGCCCCCGGATTGGACAGCTCGAAATACAGGCCGGCAAGGCCGATCATCATCAGGATGTAGGCGATGTTCGGATCGCTGAGGGTTTTCAGGATCTTGTCTCTCAGGGTTTCTTCGAGCGCGATCTTCCGGGCATCGGAAAGATCGAGCGTTCCCTTTCCTTCGACGGCCCGGCCGTCGATTTGCTCCAGCAGCGAATCGATGTCTTCGGCCACCAGGTCGACGATGTTTTTTTCCAGCGCCTCGGTTTCGGTGGCCGACACGCTCTCACGGACCGCCTTTTCGGCCCATTCCCCGTTTCTTCCGCGGCGTTCGGCGATGCTTTTGACAAAAGCCACCATGTCGTTGGTGACTTTTTCCGCCATGGTGTCGTCGATTTCTTTTCCCCCGGCGCCCACCGGGTGGGCTGCGCCGATGTTGGTTCCCGGCGCCATGACCGCGATGTCCGCCGCCAGGGTGATCATCACGCCGGCAGAGGCCGCCCGGGCCCCGCTGGGAGACACATAGACCACCACCGGAACCGGCGAGCGGTAGATCGCCTGGACGATTTCCCGCATCGATTCGGCAAGCCCGCCGGGGGTGTCGAGCTCGATGACCACGCAGGCAGCACCCTTGTCGGCCGCCGTCTCCAGCCCGTTGGCCACGTATTGGGCCACCCCCGGTCCGATGGCGTCGGCCACCTTGATAATATAGATGTCGCCGCTTTGCGCAGATGCCGGCCTTGCGGACACAACCAAAAGCAGGGGGAGAATGATGATGAGGGACAATATGGAACCGATAAATCCGAAATTCGAATATCGAAATCCGAAACAACTTCGAAATTCGAATGAAAAAATGACCGAAACCCTATTTTTTTTTAGTTTTCTGTCCGCCATGGGAAAACCATCCGCAAAAACGAGTTGGCCATGTGTAAGATCACACAGTTCTGATAGGGTCGCAAAACGTCGGGGAAACACTCCTGTCATTCCGAGGAGCTTGCGACGAAGAATCTCAACCACAAAAGGAATCATACATAATTTTCTTTTGAGAGAGATCCCTCGCTTCGCTCGGGATGACATATTCGGACTTTTTGCGAATTTATCAACTTTACCCTTGTTTGCCTGACTTTTGCAATTCCAATCCCAGCCTTGCCATGATCTTTTTGACATCCTGCCAGGTATCGCGCTTGCTTGCCGCGTTTCGAAGCAGGTAGGCCGGATGAAAGGTCGGCATCACGGCGATGCCGCGGTAGTCATGGAATCGGCCGCGGAGCCGGGATATCGGTGCATCTGTCTGCAGCAGGGTCTGGGCCGCGAACTTGCCCAGGGCGCAGATGACTTCCGGACCGACGGCATCGATCTGGCGCCGGAGAAAAGGAAAGCAGGTTTGGATCTCGTCGGGCTGGGGGTTTCGGTTTTTCGGCGGCCGGCACTTGATGATGTTGGCGATGTAGACCTCTTGCCGGGTCAGCCCCATGGCGCCGATGATTTTTGTCAGAAGCTGTCCTGCGGCGCCCACAAAGGGCCTTCCCTGGACGTCTTCATCCCCTCCGGGCCCCTCGCCCACGAAAAGAAGCCTTGCTTTGGCATTGCCCTCGCCAAAGACGATGTGCTGCCGGTTTTCGGACAACCGGCACCGGGTGCAGTCGCCCAGGTCCGCCCGGATCTCTTCCAGGGTTTCAGGCGGGCGGGCGGCCGCTTCGTCATTGCTGATGGCAGGGCTTCCTTCGACGCGGCTTTGCGCCTCGCTCCCTTCGACTGCGCTCAGGACAAGCGGGGCAGGCCCCTCGACTCGGCTTTGCGCCTCGCTCGGGACAGGCGTCTGGTCCCATCGGGCGAGGGCTTCGAGGGTTTCCGGACGGCAGTCGAAGCCGGTTACCCCGGAATCGCCCATATACCGGATCGTGCCGCGAATTCCGTCTAAAAGCTCGTCGATGGGATTTTTGTCATTCATATCAAAAAAAAAGGGTTCAA
>CBFCZJ010000246.1:0-6062 GCA_965602445.1 uncultured Desulfobacterales bacterium
GAAGGCGGATGCCCGACCGGAAAGAGCTCCGAAGAAATAATCGCTCAATTTAGGTGTAAATTACGGATTTAATCGACACGTGTTTGCCTCATGTCGCCGGTATCGACACATTGTAACGATAAAATTTAATCAATCGATTGACTTATTCGCTTGATTGGTTATATTGCGGGCATATCAGGAAGGGGATAATTCTATGGAATCGAGTACAACAGCGCAAAGCAGCGCTTCCGCCAGCAACCGCCTCATCGAAGCGGGCATAGAGGTGTTCGGCGAGCACAGCTATGAGGCAGCCACCACCCGGATGATCGCCAAAAAGGCAGGGGTTAACATTTCCGCAATTCCGTATTATTTCAACGGAAAGCAAGGCCTCTACCATGCGGTGGTCGAACACATCGTCGAAAAGCTTCAACCCTTTGTGCAGCCGACGATTGAAATGATCGGTGAGCGGACCGCCCGGGGGGATCTCGCCCCGGCAGAGGCGATCTCCCTGGTGGAAACCCTTCTCGGAAAAATGGTCGATTTCATGGTCGGCGCCCCGGAGGCCGCGCGGTTCGCACAGATCGTCCTGCGGGAGCACCTTCATCCGTCTTCGGCCTACTAGATCGTCTACGACCGGGTGATGTGCCCCGTGATCGACGGGATCGCCGCGATGATTGCCGCGGCCGCCGGCCAGCCGCTCTCCGATGCCATGCGGCTGCAGGCCCTGGCGTTCATGGGCCAAGTCATGGCGTTTCGAGTGGCCCGGGAAACCATAATTCGTTCCCTGGGCTTTGCCGGCTACAGTGCTAAAGAAACCCAAATGATCCGCCGCGTGATCCTGGAGCAGACGCGGGGGGCCTTTGAAAGCATGATCCGCTCCTGACGGCAGTTCAACCATCGCTGGAATAAAAAAGTTTGACGTGGAGCAAACCGTATAATGAAACGAATTGCAAAGGCGGTTGTCATCGCGGTTGTCATCGCAGCCGCAGGCGTTTCGGGCACCTGGTGGTTTCTGAAAGTCGAAGAAAACCGCTCCCAGAATACGCTGACCCTGTACGGCAACATCGACATCCGCAATGCGCAGCTGGCGTTCATCGAGGTGGAGCGGATCGCGAAGGTGATGGTCGAAGAAGGCGACCGGGTCAAACAGGGGCAGGTCCTGGCGACGCTTGACTCCGATCGTCTCCAGGCCCAGATCCGGCAGGTCGATGCCGAGATTGCGGCCCAGCAGCAGGTCGTGGACAAGCTCGTGGCCGGCACCCGGCCCCAGGAAATCGAGCAGGCCCGGGCCGAGGTCGCCGCCGCGCGCGCCCAGGCGAAAAATGCCGCGCAGGACCTTGTGCGCATCAAAAAAACCGCCAGCACCGGCGCCACCGCACGGCAGGCCCTGGACGATGCGATCGCCCGATTCGATGTGGAGCAGGCCAAGCTCCTGGTCAAGGAAAAGGCCTTGAACCTCGCCCTGGAAGGACCCCGCAAGGAAGACATCGCCGCTGCCAGGGCCCGTTTGGATGCCCTGAACGCATCTCTGGCCCTGTTGGAAGTCCGTGTGGGAGACCTTACACTGAAAGCCCCGTCTGCAGGGATCGTCGAAAGCCGGCTTTTGGAGCCCGGGGAAATGGCCGGCCCTGCCAGTCCGGTGTTCCTCCTCGCCCTGACCGATCCCAAGTGGGTGCGGGCCTATGTGCCGGAGCCGGATCTCGGCCTCATCCAACTCGGCATGAGGGCGGTGATCCAGAGCGACTCGTTTCCGAACCGGGACTTTGCAGGGTGGGTCGGGTTCATCTCCCCGGAGGCCGAGTTCACCCCCAAAAGCGTGGAAACCCCGGAGCTTCGCACCAAGCTCGTCTACGAGGCCCGGATCTTCGTCCACGACCCCAACAACCTTCTGCGCCTCGGCATGCCGGTAACGGTCAAGATCGACCAAAGCGCCGTTCCCGTCGATCCGACAGGCCGAAACGACGCGAAGAAAGCCCTGTCCGAACCAACGCAAAACACGCCATGACAGATCGATCATCCATACCGGCACCGGCAGACCCTGAGCCGGTGCTGGCCGTCCGTGACCTGAAAAAGGAATTCCCCCTCAAAAAGCGGCCTGCGGTCAAGGCCCTGCGGGGGGTTTCCTTTGACGCCAGGGCCGGCCAGGTCACGGGACTCGTGGGCGCGGACGGGGCCGGCAAGACCACCTTGATTCGCACCGCGGCCGGCCTTTTGGCGCCCACGGCCGGCACCGTCACCGTGCTGGGCCTGAACAGCGCCGCCGACAGCATCGAGATTCAGAGCCGCGTGGGGTACATGCCCCAGAAATTCGGTCTCTACCAGGATCTCACCGTGGAAGAGAACATGGCGCTGTATGCGGATCTGAGAGGAGTCCCCGTGGCCGAAAGAAAGGCGCGATACCGGAAACTTCTGCAGATGACCGATCTGAGTGCCTTTACCAAACGGCGCGCCGGGGCGCTTTCCGGCGGCATGAAACAGAAACTCGGGCTTGCCTGTTCTCTGATCAAATCGCCGAAGATGCTTCTGCTGGACGAACCCACCGTGGGGGTCGACCCGGTCTCCCGGCGGGAACTGTGGAAGATCGTCTACGAGATGGTTGAAAAAGAAGGAATCGGGGTGCTGCTCTCCACGGCCTATCTGGACGAGGCAGAACGCTGCCAGCACGTGGTGGTGCTCCACGAGGGCGCCATGCTTGCCGAAGGCGCCCCGGCAACGTTTCGCGAGCAGGTGGCCGGACGGTCCTTTCTGGTGGACCCGCCGTCCGGCGTCAAGCCGCGCGAAATCCAGATGCGGATCGCGGGAAAAAAGCAGATCGTGGATGCCACCATCCGCTCCGGCCGGGTGCGGGTGGTGACCGCCGAGGCAGACAAAAGCCCCATCACCGAAAGTATAGGGGCCCGGTGGCATGCGGAAGTTGAAAATGCACCGCCGACCTTCGAAGACGCCTTCATGGCCATGATCCCCCAGGCCCACCGGATCGATTTGTCGAAACCCGCTCAGACTTCGACCTCCGCCGAGAAGCACCGGACCGGCGAAGTGGTGGTGCAAACCAGGGGCCTTACGAAACGCTTCGGCGATTTTACGGCGGTCAAGGGGATCTCCTTCGAGGTTCGCCGGGCGGAGATCTTCGGTCTATTAGGGCCCAACGGCGCAGGAAAGAGCACCACCTTCCGGATGCTTTGCGGACTGCTGCCCATCAGCGCAGGAGAAATCAGCGTGGCCGGGCGCAACCTGCGGCGCTCCCGGTCCCGGGCCCGGTCCAGGCTGGGCTACATGGCACAGCAGTTTTCCATGTATGGACAGATCAGCGTGGAAGAAAACTTGCGCTTTTACGGGCGGGCCTACGGTCTTTCCCGGAAGCGTCTGCAGAAGCGGCTCCAGTGGGCCTACGAAGAATTCGGACTTGAGGGATGGCGCGACAAGGCGGCCGGACAACTGCCCGGCGGCTACAAGCAGCGCCTGGCCATGGCCGCCGCCCTGCTGCACGAACCGGAGATCCTCTTTTTAGACGAGCCCACCTCCGGGGTGGACCCTCTGGCCCGGCGCGAGTTCTGGCTCCGGATCAACGGGTTCGCCCAGCAGGGGGTGACCGTGGTGGTCACCACCCATTTCATGGAAGAATCCGAATACTGCGACCGGATGCTGATCATGTCCTTGGGCGAGACCCTTGCCATCGGGACTCCGGCCGAGATCCGGACCCTGGCGCGCACGGAGAAAAACCCGGAGCCGACCATCGACGACGCGTTCGTCGCCCTTGCAGAGGGCACCATCTCCGGAAACGGTGGGACACCCGCCGCGGATTTGCAGGGAGACGACCCATGAACGGCAGCGCCTATTTCAGAATGCGCCTAAAGGGCATCCTGCGCAAGGAGGTGCTCCAGATCCTTCGCGACCCCAGCAGCATCCTGCTCGCCATCGTCATGCCGATGGTGATGCTCTTTCTCTTCGGCTACGGGGTCTCCCTGGACGCCGAAAACGTTCCCATCGCCGTCGTGACGGGCGACCGCGGCCCGGCGGCTCGGGAACTGGCGGCCCGGTTTTCCCTGTCGCGGTACTTTACGGCCCATGCCGCCACCTCCATGGCAGCAGCCGAAAAGGCCATGACTGAAGGGACGGTCGAGGGGATCGTCCATCTTCAGCAGGGGTTTTCTTCGGATCTTGCCACCCGGCGCCAGGCCAAGGTACAGGTGATCGTCAACGGCATCGACGCCAACCGGGCCCGGCTCGTTTTAGGCTATGCCGGGGGCGTGCTGGAAAAATGGGGCGCCGTCCGCCTGGCCCGGGGAGAGCCGGCGGCGGTGCCGGCGGTGGTCATCCGCCCGCGGATTTGGTTCAACGCGGCCGCCGACAGCCGCAACTTCCTGGTGCCCGGGCTCATCACCCTCATCATGACCTTGACCGGTGTTCTTCTGACCGCCCTGGTGGTGGCCCGGGAATGGGAGCGCGGGACCATGGAGGCGATCCTGGTCACCCCCATCCGCCGCTTGGATCTTCTCTTAGGCAAAGTGCTCCCCTATTACGTTCTGGGGATGATGGGCATGGTGCTGTCGGTGGTGGTCGGAATGCTTCTCTTTAAGGTGCCGTTCAGGGGCTCTTTTGCCGCCCTGTTTTTGCTGAGCTCCCTTTTCATGCTGGCGTCCATGGGATTGGGCCTGTTCGTTTCCGCGGCCATCCGCGCCCAGTTCGCAGCGGCCCAGATCTCGATTCTCGCAGGATTTCTGCCGGCCCTGTTTCTCTCGGGCCTGCTCTTTGACCTGGGAAGCACGCCCCGGTTCATCCAAATCCTCAGTTACGTAGTGCCGGCGCGCTACTTCGTGGACATCAGCCACACCCTGTTCATGGCGGGCGATGTCTGGCCGGTGCTGCTTCCCAATGCACTGGCTTTGGCCTTCATGGCGGTGCTTTTCATCGCCCTTGCCTACCGCAAGATCACCAAACGTCTGGAGGGATAATGCACGCCCTGCGCCGCATCGTCGCGTTGATGAAAAAGGAGTTCCTCATGATCCTGAAGGATCCCCGGAGCCGATTCGTCATCATCGGTCCACCGCTGATCCAGTTTTTCGTCTTCGGATATGCGGCGACCTACGATCTGAAAAACGTGAGCTACGCGGTCTTTGACGAGTCCCGGACCCAGGAGTCCCGACAGCTTCTCTCCCGCCTCGACGGCTCGGAAAATTTCAACCGGGTCAAGACCCTCCTGTCCGACCGGGAGATCGACCGCGTGATCGACCGCCAAGACGCCCGACTGGTGATTCACATCGGCTCCGAATTCGCCCGCAGCATCCACAGCGGCCGGCCGGCCGCCGTGCAGGTGATCGTGGACGGTCGAAACTCCAACGTGGCCATGATCGCCCTGGGCTATATCAGCACCATCGTCGCAGAGTACAACGAGAAACTTGCCGCCGGCGGCCGGCTCGCCGGACGCGGACCGGGCCTTGTCCTGGTGAGCCGCGCCTGGTTCAACCGGAATCTGCAAAGCCGCTGGTTCATCGTCTCTGCCCTGGGCGGCATCATCAGCATGGTCGTGGTCATGATCCTGACCAGCCTCTCCGTGGCCCGGGAACGGGAGTTCGGCACCTTCGACCAGCTCCTGGTGGCCCCGTTTACCCCCGGTGAGATCCTCCTGGGAAAATCCCTGCCCGGCATGCTGTTCGGGCTGATGGACGCCTTGATCTTCTGCGCCGGTGCGGTCTACTGGTTTCACGTCCCTTTCCGGGGCACGGTTTTCGCCCTGGTCACCGTTCTTGCCTGCTTCATCGTGGCAATCGTCGGAGTGGGCCTTTTGGTCTCGTCCCTGTCGGTTACCATGCAGCAGGCCCTTTTAGGCTCCTTTGTCTTCATGATGCCTGCTGTGGTGCTCTCCGGCTTTGCCACGCCCATCGAAAACATGCCCCGGTGGCTGCAGCTGGCCACCCATGTAAATCCCATCCGCTACATCATCAAGGCCCTCCGGGAAGTATTTTTAGAAGGGGCCGATGTCCACATGCTCTGGCCCCAGATCTGGCCCCTCATCATCATGGCCGCCGTGATGCTGCCCGTGGCCGGGTGGCTTTTCCGGCATCGGACCCAGTAAAAGCCGCACG
>CBFCZJ010000247.1:0-6020 GCA_965602445.1 uncultured Desulfobacterales bacterium
ATAGATAACATTAGACCTTGTTTTGGTCATTCGGTCATTCGAATTTTGAATTTGTTTCGTATTTCGAATTTCGTGCTTCGAATTTTTTCGCTTAGGGCTGAAAGGCAGAGCCAATTGCCTCTGACCTGGTCCTGAGGACCAGGATTGTGAAACTGCATTCAACCAATCAACCAATCCCCAGCGGCCAGAAAAACGGCAGTACGAACACGATCACGGCAAACACCACCAGTGTGAGCAGTCCGCCCACTTTCAGGTAGTCGGCGAACCGGTAGCCCCCCGGACCCATGACCAGAATGTTGGCCGGATGGGCGATCGGGGTGGTAAAGCTGGCCGAGGCGGCCATGGCGACCGCCATCAGCAGCGAATGCTGGGAAAGGCCAAGATCCAACGCGGTGTTCATGACGATGGGGGCCATGAGCACCACCAGCGCGGCGGTGGGAATAAAGCAGGTCGAAAGAAATGTCAGCGCCACCAGCCCGGCCATCACCGACACCGGCCCGAAAGGCCCGGCCAGCCCCACCACGGCTTCTGCGATGAGCCGCGCCGCGCCTGTATTGTCCAAAGCAACGCCCAGGGGCAGCATGCCGGCGATCAGGAACACCGCCTTCCACTCGATCTGGCGGTAGGCTTCCTCCATGGTCAGCGACCCGCTGAGCACCATGATTGCGGCACCGACCACGGCGGCAATGTAGATCGGCACCCATCCGAACACCACCGGCAGAATCACCCCGGCCATGATCAGCACCGACAGCTTCGCCTTTTCCAGCCGCGGCCGCTGCTGGGCGGTTTCGGTCAGGACGATGAAGTCGGGCTCCTGGCCCAGCATCCGAAGCTTGCCCCCGGGGCCGAACACCAGCAAGGCGTCGCCGAACCTCAGCTCCGCATCCCTCAGATCCTCGTATATGGCGGCTCCCTCCCGCCAAACCGCCAGCACGTTCACGCCGTATTTTTCCCGGAAGTTGAGCTGCCTGAGGGTCTTTCCGGCCAAGGTGCTGTGGGGCGAGAGAATCGCCTCCACCAGGCCGTAGTGTCGGGTCATCATCTCTTTGAGATCCGGCCGTTTCTCCGGGTCGATCTGAAGCTGCTCCAGGCCCCGCAGCAGGTCCAGGTCCGAGGGGCGCCCCTCCACCAGCAGCCGGTCTCCGGCCTTGAGCTTCTCGAAAGGCTCCGGCATGATGACCGGCCCTTCCTTGCGGAGGATCCCCAGGATGTGGCTGCCTAAGGCCGCCCCCAGGCGGGTCTCCTTGAGGGTGCTGCCCACCAGCGCCGAATCGAACGGCACCTGCATGACCAGAAGCCGCTCCTGGAGCCCGTATGTTTCGGTTAACTCACGCCGGGTGACCTGGCCAAAGGCCTCTGCGCCGGGCGCTGACGCCAGGGACTCCAGATCCTGCCGGCGGCCCGCGACCAGCAGCTCGTCTTCCACTTCCAGCGGGATGTCCTGCAGACCGGTCCGAAACACGCTCTTTTCGCGGCGAATCGCAAGGACATTGGCCTTGTAGGCGGCTCGAAAGCCGATGATGTTGAGGCTCTTGCCGACCAGGGGCGAGTCCGCCCCGAGTCTGACACGGGCGGTTTGAACCCCATCGGTATACAATGCTTCGATGTCGACCTTTTCAGGCTCGACGGAAAGCAGCCGCCAATTCTGCACGGACCGCATTTCGGCCAGATGGCCTTCGACAGTCAACAGATCGCCGGGTTGAAGCCTCTCTGTGGCACCCGGAGCGACAAGGGTTTGATCTTCCCGGGTGATGCCGATCACGTTCAGCGCCAATGCCGACCCGATCCGGCTCTGGGCGAGCGATTTGCCGACCAGGGGCGAGTCGGAGGCGATACGGATGTGAAACAGGCGGTCCTGGAGGCCATAGGCCTGCTTCCAGTCCCCTCCGCCGGCCGCCGAAGTCTCCCGGGCCGGGTTTCGATCCGGCAGCAGGTGGCGTCCCACAAAAACCATGAACGCGATGCCGGCGGCCATGATGAACAGCCCCACCGGCGTGAAATCGAAAAAGGAAAAGGGAGTCAGCGAAGCTTCCCGCAGGGCTTCTGTCACCAGAATGTTAGGCGGGGTTCCGATTTGGGTGGTAAGCCCGCCCAGCAGCGAGCCGTAGGCCAGCGGCATCAACAGCCGAGATGGGGAGGTGTCGGTCTGCCGGGCGATGTCCATCACCACCGGCAGCATCAGCGCCGCCACGGCAACGTTGTTCATGAGGGCCGACATGACGCCGGCAGAGGCCATGATCACCGCGATCATGACCGGCTCCCGTCGGCCGGCCATTTTCAGCACCACTTTTCCGATGATGTTGGCCACTCCGGTCTGGGTCAACCCGCCGCTGAGAATGAATACCGCCCAGACCGTCACCACAGCCGGGCTGCTGAATCCCGACAGCGCTTCGGCAGGGGGAACCAGGCCGGTAAGGGCCACGGCCCCCAGCGCCAGAAGCGCGGTGACCTCCATGGGGATCCACTCGAAGACCAGCAGCACGACCGCTGCGGCGAGGATGAACAGGATCAGCAGGATATCCGGCGTCACGGTCAACAGTCCTTTCGAATCAGGGCGGCGAAAAAACAAATCGCAAAAGCGATTTTAATAAAAATAACAGGGGATCAAGGATTGGCAAGCAGACCACCCCGCATTCGGGCGCGGCCTTCCCCCCTGGCGGTGTTCTTGGAAACCGGGCAAAGATCCCGGCCGAGGACTATGTCGATATTTCCCACACAGATGTAGAATAATTCTACATAAACCCCAACCATCTGTTTTTAAAAAGATTAATCTAATTCCTGTCCTCGAAAAACGTGTGGCTCCCATCAAAAGTGTAGAAAGATTCAACATATCGACGATCCCACCCTCCGGCGGTCTTCTCCCGGGTCTCAAAAAAATATTCTTCACAATTTCAATTGTTTATAATGATTTTGCGTGAATATCTCCATGTCGGCACGCCCTTTGCTCTATCTTTTGACAACAAAAAAAACACACAAATGATCAAAAACCTCATTTTTCATTCATCAGAAAGGAGTCGACATCATGGCAGAAAACAACGGACGCAGAAATCAGATCGGCTACGGTTCCAGCTATCGCAAGGGCCAAAAGCAGGAAATCGGCGGTAGAGACGGTATCGGCACGGTGCTGGGCGGGCAGGTCTGGATGGTCAAGCCGGACAAGGAAGCCAAGGCGACCCATCCCTGCCTGTGGATGCAGGCCGGCGTCGTCGAATTCAAAAACTGCAACAACTTCTACGACTGCACTTCCTGCAAGTACGATCTGGGCATGCAAAAGGCCGTGGAAAGAGGAAAACAAATGAGCTGGCAGGATGCCATGCGCCGCCGCCCGGACATGGACAGGGTCTGCCGGCACAGCCTGACCAACCGGATCCCCCGCAGGACCTGCGCCTATGATTTCAAGTGCGCTAGCTGCGATTTCGACCAGTTTTTCGAAGACGTCTGGAGCCCGAAGACCAAGAGCCTTCCGGCAGCGGTCAACCAGGTCAAAGGGTTCGACGTTCCGGAAAGCTATTATTTCCATGACGGCCACGCCTGGGCGCGCATCGAAAGCGGGGGGCTCATCCGGATCGGCCTCGACGACTTTGCCTTGAAGCTGCTTGGCGAAGCCGACGCCTTCGAGCTGCCCCTGACCGGCAAAGAGCTCGACCATGGCGCCCCCGGCTGGGGCCTGCGGCGAAAGGACAACCTGGCTGACGTGCTGGCGCCTGTCGACGGGGTGATCGTGGAGGTCAACAACGAGCTTCGTGAAAAACCGGGCATGGCCAATCGCGAGCCATACGGCGGAGGCTGGCTGTTCATGGTCCATCATCCGAACATCAAGAAGGCCATGAAACCCCTGATGACCGACGCGGACAGCGTGGATTTCATCAGCCGGGAAGTGGCGACCCTGGAAGGGATGATCGAAGAGGTGGCCGGCCCCCTGGCGGCCGACGGCGGTCATCTGCAGCCGGACATCTTCGGCAACCTCCCCGACCTGGGCTGGAACAACCTGACCCGGACGTTTTTGAAGTCCAAATAGACCGGACAGGGCTGAATCGAGCAACCTTTCACCGCCCAGAGAGGACGACCATGACCCCGAGACTGGAAATGGAGACAACGGAAAATTCCGCACCTGAATGCATCTGGAGCCAGGCCGGCGTGGTCCCGAAAAAATCGTGCCACCAGGAGATGGACTGCGCCGCCTGCCGCTTCGACCACGCGCTTCGCCGGACCGCAGAGCACAATCGGCAGACGCGCACCCGGGGACGGCAGCCAAAAGGGAAAAAAGGGCAGATCGTCTCCTGGCAGGAGAACATGATGCGCCTGCCGCCGGCCAAGCGTCCCTGCATCCACCACATGAAGGGGCACATCGATTTCAAGGCATGCGGCAATGAATACCGGTGCGGAACCTGCGAGTTCGACCAGTACTTCGAAGACCAGTACGCGGTGCACGTGGCGGTCCGGCCGGTGGAACTGGCTGAGGTCGGCGGATTCAAAATCCCCCAGGGAGTGTACCTGCACCCGGGCCACACCTGGGTGAAACTGGAAGAAGGCGCTTCGGTGCGAATCGGCCTGGACGACTTTGCCCTTCGCGTGCTCGGTCCTCCGGACCGGATCGAAGCCCCGCTGGTGGGAAAGCCCGTCTTTGCCGACCAGCCGCTCATCCACCTGCAGCGCGGCGATCGGCACGCCGGGGTGCTCTCCCCGGTAAACGGGGTGGTGACTGCCATCAATGCCGAGCTGAGAAGAGACGCCCGAACGGTCGACCGCGCTCCGTATACCGACGGATGGGTGATGCGGGTCCATACCCCGGAACTGCGAAAGGATCTCAAAAACCTGATGATCGGCAGTGAGACCGGCGCTTTTTTGGAAAAAGAAATCGGGCAGCTTTACGAAATCCTGGAAGAAACGGCCGGCCCGCTGGCCGCAGACGGGGGGCAGATCGCTCCCGATGTCTACGGCAACCTTCCCGGGCTAAAATGGGAGCGGCTGGTGCGAGCGTTTCTGCGCACCGAATAAGGGCGGACGCCTGGGTCATCCGGAACCTCCCCTGCCAGGCGCTGGGAGAAGAGGCGTCTCTCAAAAAAGGATAAATTCGAAACCCGAAGCACGAAATCCGAAACAAATCCAAAATTCAAATGACCGAATGACAAAAACGATTCATAGGCTCTATTTCAGGTTTAATCGGTTGTAATGCTTGTATTGTGATGGTTTCGGATTTTGAATTTGGGTCATTCGAATTTGTTTCGAATTTCGATATTCGAATTTCGTGCTTTTAAGACCATTTGTTCGAGCATCAGTCTTTTTTTGTCTCGCACCAAAAGTGGAAAAGCCTGCAAGGCTACTCCCTCCGTTGCAGCCGCCGGAGGTTCTGCTTTGCCAGCCGCTTTTTTTCATCTTCCAGAAGCACCCGGCAGTATGGACAGAGCTTCAAGGATTTCATGTCCACGTCTCGAAGGGAGCGGCAGTAGTGCATGATGCAGATTGGATTCGGGCAGTGGCGGAGTTTGAAGGTGTGGCCCAGCTCATGGGCCGCCTCTTTGCCCAGCCGGGTTGCAAAATCGGCCTTGGCTTTGACCGGGCCGAGGGGCTCCAACAGCCGGAATGTGGAAACCACGGCGGCAATCCCGCCCAACTGGGCTTCGCCGTATACATGGGTCAGGATCGGGATGAACAGATCGACGGAAACGATCCCGATGATTTTCAACGTGTTGGCCGGAACACGGTTGGCAAGCCGCTCCAATATGCGGGTGGAATGGTACTGCCGACGCTCCAGATCCAGGGCGAACTCCACGCTGGAAAGCAGGGGCTCCTGCCGGACGTACACTCCGAAAATGCGCTGAACCTCCCGGCAGACCGCCTTGGAAAGAACAGAATCGATCGGGCCGATCGGCGAAACCAGAATCGCGTCTGCGCCGGCGCTCGACCCGCCCACCAGGTCGGTGGCGTCTTCGGATGATGCCGTTTTGTCCAAATCTTCGCCCCACTCGTATGAAACTTCGGTTGAAGCCGCGGTTTTTGTAGGGCACGACCTCCGCGTC
>CBFCZJ010000248.1:0-6013 GCA_965602445.1 uncultured Desulfobacterales bacterium
TTCCGGATAGCACGCCAGACAACGTTCGAAATGGTGGGTCTGGTCGAAACAGGTGACGGCGAAATCGACCATCAAAAACATCGTCCGGGTTTTTTGACGGGCAAAATGCTCCACGGCCGTCACCCATTCCAGGGTGGGATCGACACTCACCTCGGTGCCTTCATAGGCCATGTGGATATAATCATGGATGGAGAAAATCGGGCCCTGGGCTTCTTTGGCCCCCTCGAACTTGACGGTCATCTCCTCTAGGGTGAACAGCCGCCGGTCGATATCGATGCCGGCCTGCTCCAGCCGATGATAGTCCCTTTGCAAATATCGGTTGGCGATCATGACCGCCTGAGAGACATGCGGGCACAGGTTGTTGGGACATCCCCGGGCGTAGCATTTCCGAAATTCGTAAGGGCTGCCGTCGATCTCGCCGGCATACCGACAAAGAAAGATCACCGCCTGAAACGGGTTGGCCTGGTGCTGAAAGTCGACCGGCAGAATTTCAAATCCGGTCCGGCAGGACACTTTCGATCCCTGTGTCTTGTAGTTGGCCAGGTCTGTCACCCGGCAGGGGGTTTTTTCTGCACGAGAGCCGGTCATGATGTACCTCGTATTTTTTCAGTTTCTGTCGGCGATGGTGAGTCGCAGACATCCTAGTAGGTAAAGACGGCGTCTGATTCCATGGCCGCGATATTGACCTGGGCGGCGGCGGTGACTTGGGCGCCGGCAATCAGGTCCGACTCTTCGATCCCTCGCTCCTTGATACACGGTCCGCAGACGCGGATTTTGCCGCCCAGTTCGACAAAGTCGGAAATGAGCTTTTTCAATGGAGGAAGTCCCCCTGCGGGCGGGAGCGCGTCAGCGGCGCCCTGCTTTGCCAGCATGACGGCGTTGCTTTGCAGCACGATGGTGGCCTCGACATCCATGGCCAGCGCCGCACTGGCCAGCACCCAGGGAAAGCTTGCCTTATCCAGGTTCTCGTCGCCGCAGGTGCTGATATACAGTATCTTTTCCTGATTTTCAGACATGATCGGTTCTCCTTTTTGACGGTTTTGACGGTGGTTTTCTCAAGCAAAATTCATTGCAAAGAATCGGCAATCACGGTGGATAGATCCGCTACTTCGGCGCCCAACTTGCGCAGGTTGCCCAGGCAGATGGGACACATGGCCACGATCGGCGCGCCGGTGGCCTGGAGTTGCTCCAGCCGGCGTTCGCCGACCTCGGCAGACAGCTTGGGCGAAATCGATTCGGCCGGGCCGCCGCAGCAGTGGGTAAAGGCACCGGCGTTTTTCACCTCGGCGCATTCGATGCCGAGCCGGGGAAGCGCCCGTGCCGGCACATCAGACAGCCCCAGGTAACGGCCGTAAAAGCAGGGATCGTGCAGCGCCACCTTCCGGGTGCCGTTGGTCGCGGTCAGATTGATCTTTTCGATGTAGGAGGAGACTTCAAATGTAATGCCGGTATATTTGGGATAGAGCTCTTTTACGGCATAGGTGGTGTGGGGGTCGACGGTGATCAGCCTTTTCACGCCGGCCTTTTGCAGACGGTTTGCCACCCAGCGGGCATGGGCCACGAAGCCGTCCTGGTCTCCGAGGTCGTAGAGAAGCACGCCGCTGTACCGGTCCAGATCCGGATCGTAGTAAAAGTCTGCCCCCGACGCGGCAAGGATGCGCACGATGTCGGTCAGGATCCGGTTGAATTTTTTCTTCTCCCGCCCGGAGGTGAGCATGGCCAAGCCGAGCCCGGACAAATAGCTGGGGACATACCGGGCAAACCGGAGGGTTCCGGCCAGCGCAGAGTCTTCGTATTTGGCCAGGTAGCCGGTCGATTTTTCGATGTAGGGAATGAACTGGTACATAAGACCGGTAAACAGCAGCGCATCACCCTGCTTCGGGACTTGGGAATCGACCCACCAGCGGTTTACCAGGGCCTGCGGGATGCCGAATGGATTTTTGGTGTTTCGGATGTTGCCGGCAATGGTCTCGATGATGTCTCTTGGATGATACATGTCAGGATTTCCTCCAGTGATCGACCACCATCCGCTTCAATCCGAGTAGAATCTCCCCCGGGTTGGCTTCGCGCGGGCAGGTTTGGGTGCAAAGGCCGCAGTGCAGGCATTTCCAGAGCTCCTGGGCGTTTTGAAGGATCCGGTCCTTGGCCCCGATCTGGATGTATCGGATCATCTTTCGGGGAAAGTGTTCATAGAGCAGGGGACAGATGGCGGCGCACGTGCCGCAGTTGAAGCAGGCCAGGGCAGTGTCCTCTCCGAAATGTTTCATTTCTTCGGCAAACTCCGGATTGAGCCGGGTCATGTGCATTCTCCTCCTCAGAAAATCAGGCGCTCGGTGTGATGTCCGCTTCGGCAGGCTCGTCGCCGGGTTTTTCTTTGGCGATCAGTGCATACCGGTAATAGCTTCCATCCTTCCCGTCTTCGATGACTTCTCCATATTTTTTCATGGCTGCCATGAACCAGAGAACGGTATCGGCGGGCATACCTGCACCCTCGGCAACCTGGGGCACCGTGGCCGGGCCCTTTTCCAAAAAGTGCCGGATGGCCCTGACCGTTTTTCTCTGACGTTTCATCCGGCCGGTGGCTGCCGCGACGGCCTCTTTTCGCTCAGCCCGGAGCCGCTTCAAGGCCTCTTTTTTGTCTGTATCTGCGCTCATTGTGCCTCTCTTGTCGGTCCGGCCGCGAAGGCGGGCCGGCACCGTTGATCAGGCCGCGGTCTGGTCGGACACGATGCTGTCGACCATGGCCTCGTATTGTTTCAGCGTCATTCCATTGACGTCGATGGCGTTTTCCGGACAGACGGCGACACAGGCTCCGCAGCCCAGGCAAAGCGCCGGCGTCACCTGCGCGCGCTGAACTTTCTCTCCTTCGACCTCCACCGGTACCAGGCGCAAAGCCCCTTCCTGGAGGCAGGCCGAGACGCACTGCCCGCAGCCTGTGCACCGGTCCACATCGACCTCGGCCACGAACGGATCCAGTTCGACGTATCCTTTGGCCAAGATGGCCGACGCCTTGACCGCCGCGGCGCCTGCGGCATTGCAGCTCTCTCCCACGTCAAACGGGGCCTGGCAGGTTCCGGCCAGAAGAATGCCCCCCTTGGGCAGCTCCACCGGCCGAAGTTTGGGATGGACTTCCAGCAGGAAGCGGTCCGCCCCCACCGGCAGCTTCATCATCTCGACCAGGTCCGAGACGTCGCCGGGTTCCATGGCGGTGGACAGCACCACAAGGTCTGCCGGCACTTCGAGTTCTTCGCCGAAGGTCAGGGTGTCGACGACGTTGACCTTCAGCGCGAAGGAATCGGCGGGATCGGCCACACTGACCTCGGGTTCGGCCTCCGGCCGGAATCGGAGAAATACGACCCCGTTTCTCGAGGCCTGCTCGTAAAGTTCTTCCTGGCCTCTGCCGTAGGTGCGGATGTCCCGGTACAGCTCATAGACCTGGGTTTCAGGAAATGTTTCGCGAATCTGGTTGGCCGCATTGAGCGTTGCCGCGCAGCAGGTCCGGGAGCAGTACTCGTTGAGATGGCCCGATTCGTCTTCGGGGTGGATGCCCGGAATCTGCCGGCTGCCCACACAGTGGATCATGGCCACACTGCGGATTTTGCGGCCGTCGATGGCAAGCGAAGCCCCCTGGCCGGGTTGTTCGGCCATCTTGCGGATCAACTCCGGCAGGGTGATGACCGCATCGGAGGTGCCAAAGCCATAGAGGTCCTGCCGGGGCCGGTAGGAGGAAAAGCCGGTGGCCAGCACGATGACGCCGGTGTTCAAATCAACCGCAGCCTCTTTTTCAGGCGCATTTTCCGGCAGCACCCCGGCAAAGGGAATGAACCGGCCCGGCAGATCCGGGCGGTCTTTTTGCTTTGCCGAAGCTTCGGGGAGCGTTAGATCGGCCGGCGGCTGGATCTTCACAGAGAGGGTGAAGTTTCCGATATACCCGTCAAAGCCGACGACCTGCGCGCAGGTCAAGACAGTGACGTTGGGGTGGGCCAGCACCTGCCCGGCCAGTTCACAGACCAGGTCGGCCGCCTTGTCGCCGGTGGGTGCGATCCGGTCCAGCCGGGCCAGCTGCCCGCCGAGAAACGGGGCCTTTTCGATCAGCGTGACCACAATTCCTCGATCGGCCAGGTCCTTGGCCGCGCGAAGCCCCGCGATTCCGCCGCCGATGACGGTGGCGTGCCGAAGGGCATCGACCCGGATCGGTTCCAGGGGCACCAGATGGGCGGCTTTTGCCGCGGCGGCCGACACCAGGCGCGAGGCCTTGTCGGTGGCGGCGCTGCCGTGGTGCACCCAGCTGACCTGCTCGCGGATATTGGCATGCTCATAGATGAAGGGGTTTTTCCCGGCCCGGGAGATGGCGCTTCGGAAGGTCTTCTCGTGAAGACTCGGTGCGCAGGAGGCCACCACGACACGGTCCACGGTGCCGTTGGTCAGGTCTTCCATGATCATTTCCTGGCCCGGATCCGAGCACATGAACATGTTGGTGCGGGCCACGGCCACGCCGGGAAGCTTTTCCATCCGGTTGCGGACTTCTTCTACGTCGACGTGGTCGGATATGTTCCCGCCGCAGTAGCAGAGGTAGACCCCGATGCGTTTGCTTGGCCCATTGGGTTTTTTCTTTTCATCGGTCATGAACAACTCTCCAGATACGGCGTTGATCGGCGTTTTCCCTTCGCATCAGGCGGCCGTCTTTTCCGATGCGGCAAGGTGGGTCATGTACTTGGCGGCTTCCATAGCCGCATTTCCTGCTTCGGCGATGGAGTCGACGATGTCTTTGGGGCCCACGGCGGCGCCGGCGGCAAACACCCCTTCCATCTCTGTTGCCGTGGGCGACAGCTTCGGGCGGATGCCTTGGATGAAGCGATCCGTTCCGGTGGAGACAGGGCAGATTCCCTCCGGATTCCAGGCCGGGATCATCCCCAGGGAGAGGACCGTCAAATCGTGTTCTGCGGTGGTGATTCCCTCCCCGTCCTGGGCTTCGTAGTGGAGGATGACGTTGCCGTTTTCCCCTGCCTCGATGGAGGCGACCTTCGCCTTGACAAAGCTGATGCCCATGGCTTCGGCATTCTGGTAGAATTGTTCGTAGCCTTTGCCGAATGCGCGGATGTCCATGTAATAGATCGTGATGTCGGCCAGGGGCAGGGCGCCGGAAAGAAGCATGGCCTGTTTGATGGCGTACATGCAGCAGACCCTGGAGCAGTAGGAGATGCCCATGCTCTTGTCCCTGGAGCCGGCGCATTGAATGTAGGCGATGCTGTCGGGTTCCATGCCATCGGACGGACGCAGGACCCGGTTGTACGGCCCATGGGGGGCCAAAAGCCGCTCCATTTGAAGAGAATCGATGACGTTGGGAATTTTCCCCCTGCCGTACTGGGGTTTGTCTGACAGGGTCGTCAATTCAAAACCGGTGGTCAGAATCGCGGTTTTGGCCGTGATCGTAAATTCTTCCGGCTGCTGGAAGTAGTCGATTGCTTCTGTCGGGCAGACCTTTGCGCACTTGCCGCAGAGCATGCACTGTTCGGGGTCGAGCACAGCGAGCTGGGGGATGGCGTTTGAAAATGGAATGGCGATTGCTTTGGTGGCGGTAAAGCCGCCCTGCTCCGGGTCGGTGACCAAAACCGGGCAATTGTATTCACACTGGCGGCATCCGATGCATTTTTCCGGATCCACATAGCGGGGGCGCTGCACCACCTTGGCCTGAATCCGGTTTTTGCTCCGCTGCAGAGACTGCAGGTCGCAATAGGTATACAGGGTGATGTTTTCATGGTGAGCGGCGGCCGCCATTTTGGGTGTGGTGATGCAACTGGCGCAGTCGAGGGTGGGAAACACCTTGGACAAGCGGATCATTTTCCCGCCGATGGAGGCGTCTTTTTCAATGACCGCCACCTGGTATTCCTGGTCGGCCAGATCCAGGGCCGCCTGCAGCCCGGCAATACCGCCTCCGATGACCACCGCATCAACCCCATGCTTTTCTATATTTCCCATAACTGATTTCTCCCGCCCCAGTCTTCGATCAATT
>CBFCZJ010000249.1:0-6010 GCA_965602445.1 uncultured Desulfobacterales bacterium
GGATCCGGCACCCCGGGGGCCGGAAAATCGATGACCCCCTGCCCCAGCACCGCCCTGAGCCCGGCGTCAGCCACCGCCTCGGCCACGTATGATTCCAGAAAATACCCGTCGCAGCAGGTGGTGGTGCCGGAAAGGAGCAGTTCGGCACAGGCGAGCATCGCCCCGAGTCGAACCGATTCAGGATTGACGTGCCGCGCCTCTGCCGGAAAAATGTGCTCGTTTAGCCAGGTTTCCAGGGGCAAATCATCGGCCAGTCCCCTGAACAACGCCATGGGAAGGTGGGTGTGGGTGTTGACCAGACCGGGAATCAGAATTTTGCCTTTTGCATCGACGGTTTCCGCGGCCGAAGGAAGCCTCGCCGCAGGATCTTTCGGGCCCAGCTCGGCAATCCGTCCCCCGCGCACCCCCACGATCCCGTCTTCGATGATCCCGGCCTCCCTTGTATCCGGTGCAGGGCGGACCACCAGGGCATTGTGAAACAGAACATCGAACATCATTGCCTCCGGACCCGGCGGGCAATCGAAGAGACCGCCCTTCGAATTTCTTCAAGGTCTAAGGTCAGCAGGCGTCTGTCTTCCATGACCGGCTTTCCGTTGATCACGACGGTGGAGACGTCGCTTCCCCGCGCCGCGTAGACCAGGTGGGAAACCGGATTGTACAGCGGCGTCATGTGGGGGCGGTCGGTGTCGACCACGATGAGATCCGCCCGTTTTCCCGGCGTCAACGATCCGGTCACCGCAGAGAGACCCAGGGCGCGCGCCCCCTCGCAGGTGGCCATCTCCAAGACCTGCTTGGCGCCGACAACGGTCGGGTCCAGGGTGTTGACCTTGTGGAGCTTTGCGGCGGTGTCCATCTCCCCGAACAGGTCCAAGTCGTTGTTGCTGGCGCAGCCGTCGGTTCCAAGGCCCACGCAGATGCCGGCATCGAGCATTTCCGGCACCGGTGCGATCCCGGAGGCCAGCTTCATGTTGCTCTCCGGGTTATGGGCGACCTTGACCCCGAATTCATATAGCAGTTCGATGTCCCGTTCGTCGAGCCAGACGCAGTGGCAGGCCAGCAGACGCTCGGACAGAACCCCGACCTCGGCCAGGTACTGCACCGGCGTCAGCCCCCGCTCGGCCAGGCTCCGCTCCACCTCGGCTCTGGTCTCGGCCACGTGAACGACAAGCCGGATGCCGGCCTCTGATGAAATGCGCGCGGCTTCCTCCAGCAAAGACGGACTGCACAGGTAGGGGGAATGAGGTTCTACCGCCGCCGACACCAGCGGATCGTCTTTCCACCGTGCCGCCATCTGCCGGGTGTAGGCAAATCCCGCTTCGATGGGGCCGTAGTTCGGGGAGGGAAAATCGTACAGGACCTCGCCGACCACGGCCCGCATACCGGCATCCTTTGCCGCCCGGGCCACCGACTCCTCGAACAGGTACATGTCACAGAAGCAGGTGGTGCCGGAGCGGATCATTTCGGCACAGGCCAGAAGGGTCCCCCAGTAGACGACATCGGCATCGAGTTCGGCCTCGGCTGGAAAGATGTGCTCGTTGAGCCAGGTTTCCAGTGGCAGATCGTCGGCAATGCCGCGGAAACAGGTCATGGCTGCGTGGGTGTGGCAGTTGACCAGGCCGGGCATGACGATGCCGCCGCGGGCGTCGATGCGCCGGCCGGCCGGCCGGCCGGTAAAGGCGGCGGCGGGACCGATTTCGACGATCCGGCCTTCTGAAATCGCTACGGCGCCATCTTCGATCCGGGGTTGCGCCGGATCCATCGTTAGAATTGTACCGTTCACGACGATCAGGTCGACAGGGGTGTCGGGTTTGCTCACGGTACTGGAATCCTTCGGCGTTGGGCATCATCACGCATTTTCGAAAGCGGCAGGAGCATGCTCAAACCCGAAGCACGAAATCCGAATTTCGAAACAAATTCAAAATCCGAATGCTCAAATGACCAAAACAGGTAGGCTGCTCCGATGCCGGAGAACTTATCGAATCGAACCGGATCGGATCGCGGGGCAGCAGTTTTGGTCATTCGGATTTGGGTCATTGGAATTTGTTTCGAATTTCGATATTCGAATTTCGGATTTAACGTCCCGGCGTCAACAACAACCGGCATCAGTACGTTGTTTCCAGCCTTTCCACCACCCCTGCCAAGACCTTGCCCAGGTCCTTCGCGGCCAGGCCCGCCACTTCGATGATCTCTTCGACAGAGGCCGGTTCGGGACGGTCCGGATCGTGAACGTTGGTGATGATCGAAAGCCCCAGCACCCGAATTCCGCCGTGAACCGCCGCAATCACTTCCTGGACGGTGGAAAACCCCACGGCATCGGCGCCGGCGGATCGCAGAAACCGGACTTCGGCCGGGGTTTCCAACGACGGGCCCTTCAGGCCTGCATAGACCCCTTTTTGAAGCTGAAGGCCGCGCCGTGCGGCCGCCGCTTCGGCAAGACCGGCCAGTGCCGGATCGTAGACCGCGCTCATGTCCGGAAACCGGGGGCCCCATTTCTCTTCATTGGCACCCGCCAGGGGATTTTCTCCGGTCAGGTTGAGGTGGTCGACCAGGAGCATGATCTGTCCGGGCGTAAATCCCGGGTTGATCCCGCCTGCGGCGTTGGTGACCAGCAGCGTGCCGACGCCGAGTTCCTGAAGCACTCGGACCGGGAAGGTGACCTCCTTGGGGCCGTATCCCTCGTAGAGATGGATCCGTCCCTGCAAAACCGCCGTCGGCTTTCCGGCCATCTCTCCGAAAAGAAGCCTTCCGGCATGACTTTGGACCGTGGATACCGGAAAATGCGGCAGCAGGTCGTAGGGAAAGTTCGCTTCCTGCGCAAGGGCGGCCGCCGCGTCGCCAAGTCCGGTTCCGGTCAAAACCCCGATCTCCGGTGTCCTTTGGATCCGTCGCCGGATGAATGCCGCACACGCTGCGGCCTTTCGCCTCTGTTCCTGCACCGTCGCTCCTTTCTTGGCTGTCGGCTCGAAGTGCGCCAACCGAGAAATGCAAGGAAGTCCGGATCTTAGACCAGCCGGCCGCATTCGTCAAGGCCCGCCCCGCCCCCCTTTTCCGCCCGACCCGGTCGTTGACAACCGCCCGGGTTTATGAAATGTTGCACCGGGCCATATCTTGCTGAAAACACCAACCTGAAGGAGCCCGATAGGAAAGGCGCAAAGACCATGGACAATCATCCCCACCACCCGGACATCAGCAGTGACATGTGGCAGCAGATCGACCGCGTCATCGCAGTCCACCGGGATGCGCCGGGAGCGCTGATCGCGGTGCTGCGGGAATGCCAGAACGTGGTCGGCTATCTGCCGATCGAGTTGATGGACTACATCAGCGAAGGGCTGAACATTCCGCGCAGCGACGTCTTCGGCGTGGCGTCGTTTTACGCTCTTTTTTCCATGACGCCCAAGGGGCGCCACATGGTAAAAATCTGCATGGGAACTGCGTGCTATGTAAAGGGGATCAAAGAGGTGCTCAACCGGATCCGAAACAACTACGATCTGGAAGAAGGCGGCACGACCGAAGACCGGCGGTTTTCCCTGGAAGCGGTCCGCTGTCTCGGCGCCTGCGGGCTGGCCCCGGTGATGGTGGTCGACGCCGACACCCACGGCAGCGTTTCATCGGACAAGGTCATCGATATTCTCCAACGATACGAATAGGGCAAAGAAACAGACGACCATGAAAATTTCTGAAATTCGGGACGCGCTCAAGGCCGAGATTCTGGTGGGCGAGGCGCACCTTGACGAGGAGGTCGCCGGCGGCGGCGGCGCGGATCTGATGGAGGATATCCTGGCCGCCGTGGCCGGAGGAGCGGGGCTGCTGACCGGGCTGACCACAGACGAAGTTGTCAGAACGGCGAAGGGGGGCGGCGTCGGCTGCGTGGTCTTTGTCCGGGGCAAACGCCCCGACGAAAGCGCCGTGGAGCTGGCCCGCTCTTTCGACCTTCCGCTCCTTCTGACCGAAGACAGCCTGTTTGTGGCCTGCGGAAGGCTTTACATGAATGGACTCAGAGGACTCGACGGTTCCTGGTGATCGATAAGGAGAGGCGCGATGGCGAAACTTGCGGCAGCGGACCTGGAACGGATCCGGGATGCCAAAGCAAAGGAAGCTTCTTTTCAGGACAGGATTTACTGCATGATCTGCGGCGGCACCGGCTGCCACGCCACCGGAAGCATCGGCGTCAAGGAGGCGCTGGAAAAAGAGATCGCCGAAAAACAACTCTCCGACAAGGTCAAGCTCGTGGAAACCGGCTGCAACGGCTTCTGTGCGATGGGCCCCATCCTGGTCCTTCAGCCCGAAGGGATTTTCTACCAGAAGCTTTCGGGCGAGGACATTCCCGAACTGGTTGAATCCCATCTGATCGGCGGCAAGCCGGTGGAACGGCTTTTGTACAGGGATCCGGTCAGCAAAAAACGCATCGAAAAGCAGGACGACATCCCGTTTTTCGCCCACCAGAAACCGATCGCCCTCCGAAACAAAGGCCTGATCGATCCGGAGCAGATCGACGACTACATCGCAAAAGACGGCTATTTCGGCGCGGCCAAGGCCCTTTTCGAGATGACTCCCCAGCAGATCGTCGAGGAGGTCAAGACATCGGGCATGCGCGGCCGGGGCGGCGCCGGCTTTCCCACCGGGCTCAAGTGGCAGTTTTGCCAGGCCAGCCCCGGAGAAATCAAATACGTCCTGTGCAACGCGGATGAAGGAGACCCGGGCGCGTTCATGGACCGCAGCATCCTGGAGGCCGATCCCCATGCGGTCCTGGAAGGGATGATCATCGCCGCCCGGGCGATCGACGCCCATCAGGGATACATTTACGCCCGCACCGAATATCCCCTGGCCATCCGTCGCCTGGGCATCGCCATCGAACAGGCCAAGGAGTATGGACTGCTCGGCACCGATATCCTGGGATCGGAATTCGACTTCGACATCGAAATCTACCAGGGCGCAGGAGCCTTCGTCTGCGGGGAGGAAACCGCGTTGATGCGGTCCATCGAAGGCAAAAGGGGCATGCCGCGGCCCCGGCCGCCGTTTCCGGCCCACAAGGGGCTGTGGGAAAAGCCAAGCGTTCTCAACAACGTGGAGACCCTGGCCAACATCGGGCAGATCATCCGCAAGGGGGGAAAGTGGTACGCCGGCATGGGCACCGAGACCAGCAAGGGAACCAAGGTGTTCGCGCTTTCCGGCGACGTCAACAACATCGGCCTGGTGGAAGTGCCCATGGGCACCTCCCTGCGCAAGCTCATTTTCGACATTGGCGAGGGAGTTCCGAAGAAAAAGAAATTCAAGGCGGTCCAGCTCGGCGGTCCGTCGGGCGGATGCGTCCCCGAGGAGCATCTGGACACCCCGGTCGACTACGAGGCGATCGCCAAGGTCGGCGCCATCAT
The DNA here is from genome assembly GCA_965602445.1 of uncultured Desulfobacterales bacterium. Taxonomy (GTDB): domain Bacteria; phylum Desulfobacterota; class Desulfobacteria; order Desulfobacterales; family CAFBRK01; genus JAIPEL01. The sequence goes on from CBFCZJ010000249.1 coordinate 5,373, forward strand.
GGGCTCGGGCGGCGTCATCATCATGGACGAAGACACCTGCATGGTGGACATGGCCCGCTTTTTCATGGATTTCATCCAGGATGAATCCTGCGGCAAATGCACCCCCTGCCGGGAGGGCACCCGCCGTCTTCTGCAGATCCTGGAGAAGATCAGCGAAGGACGGGGAGAGCCCGGCGACATCGAAACCATGGAAACGCTCTCGGAGGTCATCAAGGAAAGCGCCCTGTGCGGCCTGGGCCAGACCGGCCCCAACCCGGTGCTATCGACCCTGCGTTATTTCCGCGACGAATACGAGGCGCACATCTATGAGAAGCGCTGCCCGGCCAAGCGCTGCGTGGCCCTTCTGGAGTTTCGGATCGATCCGGACATCTGCACTTCATGCGGGGCCTGTTTCCGGGCCTGCCCGGCCGAAGCCATTGCATGGAAAAAAAAGGAGCCCGCCCGGATCGACAAGGAAAAGTGCATCAAGTGCCTGACCTGTTTTGAAAAGTGCAAGTTCGGCGCGATTTTCTGAGCAGCCGGCGGGCATTTAGGAAAACTCGGCCCTCGCGGGCAAATGAACAGCGGGAGTATACAGGGAGATAAGATATGGTCGAAGCCGTCGTGATCATGGGAGGGCTGGGGCTGCTCGTGGGGGC
>CBFCZJ010000250.1:0-6010 GCA_965602445.1 uncultured Desulfobacterales bacterium
CCCGTCTTGAGCATCGCTTCTCTGAACACCCGGTAAAACGCGACGTTTTCGGCCACCCCCCGCTTGAGAATGGTGGCAAAGTCGCCGACGTTCTTCCGGTTGACGATCATATTGACGCTTTTGTGAAAGGCAGCCATGTGATCGTTGGTGCGAAACCGGTCGCTGACCAGAACGAGGAAAATGTCCCTTCGGGTGTCCATGGCCAGGCGCTCCAAAAAGCGCAGCACGTTGTTTTCATCCGGGTCCTCGGTGCCGAACGTCTCGTCCAGAACGATGACGTCGAACACGTGAAACCGCATCTGCTTGAGGGCGTCGATGGGGGTTTTCGGCTCCCGGATCTGGTAGCCGAGGTTTTGCAGGGCCGAGCGGATCTGGGCCCGCAGGTCGGGTTCGCTCTCGCACAGAAGAGCGGTTTCGGCCCCTTCCTCCAAAAAGTCAAAGGGCTTGTCATCCGCGTCGTAGGCGCCGGCACTGACTGCTTCGGTCAGCGCATCTCCGTCCTGCTTCCCCCCCCCTGCGGATCCTTTTCCCGGCGATCCCCCGGTATCGACGGTGATCTTATGCTTGCACTTGGGACAGGCCAGGGAAAACGAATGGCCCTTGGGAACTTTCTCGTCGGGGATTTTAAACTTCGCGTCGCAATTGCTGCAGACAACATCCATCTTTCGGCTCCTATTTCTTTTTTCCGTATCCTCGGTCGATTTCCAGTCCCTCGATATCGGTGGTCTTTTCTCCCCGGGAGCTTTTGACGCTGTCGATCCCCCGTCCCACGACCCCCTTGGAGGTGGCGTAGGCGACGGCGGTTTCCTCGCTGATGACCCCCTTTTTGTACAGGCCGATGATATACTGGTCAAACGTGGTCCATCCGTAGGTGCCGCTTGCCTCGATGATTTCGTAGAATGTCTTTCCTTCGGCCTCTCCGTGCAGGATCGCATCCTTGACCCGGAGGTTGCTGCCCATGATCTCGAAGGCCGCCACCCGTCCCCCTCCCTCCTTGGGCAGGAGGCGCTGGCAGATGATCCAGCGGACCGTCTCTGCAAGACGGATCCGGATCTGGTTTTCCTCTTCGATGGAGAACATGCCAAGGATCCGGTTGATGGTCTGGCCGGCGTCGACCGTATGCAGGGTGGTCATGACCACGTGGCCGGTCTCTGCGGCCGAAAGACCGATCTCCACGGTCTCCCGATCCCGCATTTCGCCGACGAGAATTACTTTCGGCGCCTGACGCAGTGCGGCCCGCAGACCGCTGGCAAATGTGTCGAAGTCGCTTCCCATCTCCCGCTGGTTGAAGGTGGCCTGTTTGTGCGGATGTTCATACTCCACCGGGTCTTCCAGGGTGACCACGTGCACCGATTTGTTCTCGTTGATTTCGTTGAGCACCGCGGCAAGGGAGGTGGATTTGCCGCTTCCGGTGGCCCCGGTCACCACCACGATTCCGTTTTTTTCCTTGGCAATCTGGTAAAAGGGCTTGGGCAGGCCCATCTCTTCGATGGTCGGAATCTTGGTCTCCAGCTTTCTAAGGACCGCGGAATAGTTGTTGCGCTGTGAGAAGACGTTCACCCGGAACCGGGCCTTTCCGGGAAGTTCGTAGGAAAGGTCGCAGGCCCCTTCGGCCAGTAGGGTTTCACTCAAGCGCCGATCCTGGTTGATCAGATTCAGGGCGAAGATTTCGGTCTGAAAGGGCGTCAACTCCTCAAAGGGCGGGTCGGTGTCCACCCGGACCAGTTCTCCTGAAGTCTCCACCTGAAACGGCTTTCCTGCGGTGATGTTCAGGTCCGATACGTTGCCGTATGCGTCGAGCATCCGGGTGAGGATATAGTCGATTTCCTGCTTGCGCATTGAAGCCTCCTAATAAATTCGCGAAAGCGAATTTATCATGCTTCGGTAAAATCCGTGGGAGGACTCTTGAGCAGCGGCCGGAACCGCGCCTTTTCATTGGCTTTGGCGTATGCGTCGTCCGGGGAGATGATCCGCTTTTCCACCAGATCCATGATGGCGTCGTCGAGAAGCTGCATCCCGTATTTTTTCCCGGTCTGAATGCTGGAAGGGATCTGATAGGTCTTGTTTTCACGGATCAGGTTGCGTACCGCCGGGGTGCAGATTAAAATCTCCAGGGCCGCCACACGCCCCTTTTTGTCGAGCCGCTTGAACAGCGTCTGGGCAAGGATCGCCCGCACGCCGTCGGCCAGGGTGGACCGGATCTGGGCCTGGGCCGAATCCGGAAACACCTCGATGATCCGGTCCACGGTTTTGGCGGCGGAGGTGGTGTGCAGGGTGCCGAACACCAGGTGGCCTGTAGAGGCGGCCTCCACGGCAAGAGAGATCGTCTCCAGGTCCCGCATCTCGCCCACGAGAATGATGTCCGGATCTTCCCGAAGGGCGCCGCGCAGGGCGTTGGCAAACGACTTGGTGTGCTGGCCGACCTCCCGGTGGTTCACCACGCAGCTGTGGCTCTTGTGGACGAACTCGATCGGGTCCTCGATGGTGAGGATGTGGTCCTTGCGGGTGCGGTTGGCAACGTCGATGATGGCCGCCAAGGTGGTCGATTTGCCGCTTCCGGTGGGGCCGGTGACCACCACCAGCCCCCGGGGAAGACCAGCGAGCTTGGATACCACCGGCGGCAGCCCGAGCTGTTCGGCGGTCTGGATCTTGGTCGGGATCTCCCGGAAAACAGCGGCCACACCGTATTTCTGCATGAAAAAATTGGCGCGGTACCGGGCCAGTTCCGGAATTTCGTATCCAAAGTCGACGTCGCCGGTTTCTTCAAACTCCTTGACTTTATGCTCCGGGGCGATTTCATAAAGCATCGCCTTGAGTTCATCGTTTTCGAGCATCTTGTACTTGATCCGCTCCAGGTCCCCTCGAATCCGGAGAACCGGCTGCTGACCCGAAATCAGATGAAGGTCGGATGCGCCCTGATCGTTCATCAGTTTGAAAAAGGCATCGATTTTGGCCATGAATGACTCCCGGTGTCAGGGGGGTTCGGCGCTGCTTCCATCAAGCGGCCGTTCAGGATTTTTTCAGGAGCTGAACTTTGCCGTCGGTCTCGTCCAGCACACGGGCCTCTTCTGCTCCGACATCGAGCAGCTTCCTATGGGACTCTAGAATGGATCTTAACTGCACCTCGAGCTGCATCCGCTGACGCTTGAGTTCGGCGATGTCCTCATGGAGCCGGCTCAACCGGTTGTGGGCGCCGTTGAGAATTTTTTCCGCCTTGACCTCGGCATCGGCAATGACCAGTTCTCCGGACTTGTGGGCATTTTTCTTCATCTGCTCGATCACCTTCTGGCTGTTGAGCATGACCCGCTTGAAGGTGTCCTCCCGCCGGTGAAAGCCCAGATTTTCGTGCTCCAACCGTTCGATGCGGTCATGAAGCTGCTGGTTTTCCGCCTGAAGCTCCTCGAAACTGCGTGCCATCTGCTCCAGGAAGTCATCCACCTCCCGTACGTCGAATCCCCGCAGGCAGGTTCGGAACTTTTGCTGCTGGATATCAAGGGCCGTCAGTCTCATGGCGTCACTCCCGCAAGGGTTAGTGCAACAGCAGGGAACGGGCGATTCCCTGCAAGGTGCCGACAACGAATTTTTGCAGAAAAATGATCGCGAACAATACGATGATCGGAGAGATGTCGATGCCGCCGAAAATCACCGGAATCCGCTTCCGGATCTGGTACATTACCGGCTCTGTCAGATTGTATATGAACCGGACGATGGGATTGTAAGGGTCCGGGCTGACCCAGGATAGAACCGCCCTGGCGATGATCACCCACATATAGATGGTCAGCGCGTATGAGATGACAACCGCAAGGGCACTTAAAAACTGTCCAAGAACGAACATGACACTCCTTGTAACTTACGGAAAAAATGCAGATATCAGTAAAGAATATTCTCCCTCAGAAGTCAAGCGGTTTCAGGCTTCGCCATTGACATCGACGCCCGGCAAGGGATACTTAAACCGAATCTTATTTCGCCAAAGGAGGCCTCATTGCAGCTCGAAGAATTGACGGTCGGGTTTATCGGCGCCGGCAATATGGCCGAGGCCATCGCCGGCGCACTGATCGGCGCCAATACCGCCCTTGCTTCCAACATCCTGATGGCCGACATCGACCAAGGCCGCCTGAAACGCATGGCAGAAGCCTATGGCGTCCAGACCACCACCGACAACTTGGATGTGTTCGTGCGCTCCAAAGTCGTGATCCTGGCCGTCAAGCCCCAGAAGGTGGCCAAAGCGGTCTCCGCCCTGGCCCAAGACTCCGGCTATGCGGTGGCCGCCCGGAAGCAGTTCATCTCGATCTGCGCCGGGGTCCGGATCGAAAAACTCGAATCGATGCTCTACCCGCCTCTTTCAGAAAAGGACCGGAAGCGGCTTCCCATCATCCGGGTCATGCCCAACACGCCGGCCCTCGTCCTGGAGGGCATGTCGGCCATGAGCCCGAACCGGAATGCCACCGCCGAAGATCTCGATCTTACCCGCACCCTGCTCGAGTCCATGGGCCGGGTGCTTTCCTTTGCAGAAACGCTTTTAGACGCCGTGACGGCGATGTCCGGATCGGGGCCTGCCTATCTGTTTTATCTGGCCGAGGCCATGGAGCGCGCCGGAGAAAAGCTCGGGTTTTCCGGCCCGGAAGCCAGAACGCTCACCCTGCAGACGCTCAAAGGGGCCGTGGCCCTGCTGGAAAAAACCGGAACCCCCCCCGAAGCGCTTCGCCGGAAAGTGACCTCCCCGGAAGGGACCACCCAGGCGGCCACCGACGTGCTCGACGCAGCAAAGGTCATGGAAACGGTGGTCGACGCCGTCCGTGCCGCCGCCCGCAGAAGCAAGGAGTTGAGCGAGTAAGCACTATGCAACAGCTGTGAGTCAGGGCTCAGCCAGTTCCTCTGAGCTACACTCCACAACTAAATTCGAAATTCGAAGCACGAAATCCGAAACAATTTCAAATGACCAAAATTCAAAACGAGAAACAAAGAAGATGAGGTCCTTTTCCAAAGCAAAGCCAATCCTCTGCAAACAGCACCGGAGGTGTGAAATTGGGTTGTTTTTGTCATTCGGTCATTTGAATTTCGGATTTGTTTCGGATTTCGATATTCGGACTTCGTGCTTTTCTACGTTGTTGTCCGGATTCGCCGCCAGCAATTGTAACGATTTTCCATCAACTGTCTCAAAGAGCTCATGTTCGCCGAAACCGTGACATATCCGGCCGCGCTGGCCTCGGGCCTGCTGTCCTTTTTTTCCCCCTGCGTGCTGCCGCTGATTCCTGCCTACTTCACCTTCATCACCGGCTACAGCATCGATCAGCTCACCGGCAACGAAGACGCCGCGCTGCGCCGTCGGGTCATCGGGGCCACGGTCGCCTTTGTCCTGGGCTTTTCGGCGGTGTTCATTCTCATGGGGGCGTCGGCATCGGCCATCGGCGGGCTGATCGGTTCTCACCGGCAGACGATCCGGATCGTGGGCGGGGCCGTGATCATCCTGTTGGGGCTCCATATCTCCGGCCTGCTTCGCATCCGGGGCCTCGATGTGGAAAAGCGGATTCATGCGCGGCGGCGTCCGCTGCATCTGATGGGCACGTTTCTGGTGGGCATGGCTTTCGGCGCGGGCTGGAGCCCCTGCATCGGGCCGCTGCTGGGCAGCATCCTGATCCTGGCCGGCAGCCAGCAGACGGTGGCAGAGGGCATTGCCTTGCTGGGCGTTTATTCAGCCGGATTGGCGCTGCCCTTTTTGCTGCTTTCGGCGTTCATCCATCTGGTGCTGAAATTCTTGAAAAGGGCCTCGACCGTCATGCGCTACGTCAACCCGGCGGCCGGGGTGCTGCTGGTGGTTCTCGGCGTAATGCTCGTCTTTGACATGATTCGGATATGAGCCCTGCCGCGGGCCAAGCTGATTCAAGGCCCAAAGTTGATGAAATCGTAAAAAGGCCGAATATTCTTTGTTCAAGATTAACCTGAAGGTATTTTGTCCGAGGCTCTGCTGCGATGAAGACTTGCTGGATCAAGATCAAATTCACCGTCGTTT
>CBFCZJ010000251.1:0-5934 GCA_965602445.1 uncultured Desulfobacterales bacterium
CGCCCTTGCCCATGCCGGGGCCGATCTCGTGGTTCTGCCGGAGCTGCCGTTTACCGGCTACCTGTTTGAAAACCGCGCGGAGCTCATGGGCCTTGCCGAGTCGCCCAAAGCCTCCGCCACCCTCGATGGACTTTCGGAGCTTTGCGCCAAAAAAGATTTTTTTCTGGTCACCGGCTTTGCGGAAAGGACAGAGGGCCGCGTCTTCAACAGCGCGGTTCTTCTCGGCCCATCCGGTGTGCTTCAGGTGTACCGAAAGCTCCACCTTTTCAACACGGAAAAGGAATACTTCGACCCCGGAGACGAGCCCCTTGGCGTTCATGAGATTCGAGGCGTAAAGGTCGGCATGATGGTCTGCTTCGACTGGGCGTTTCCGGAAGTTGCCAGAGTTTTGGCCCTTCAGGGGGCGGATGTGATCTGCCACCCGTCAAACCTCGTTTTGACCTTCTGCCAGGAGACGATGCGGGCCCGGTGCATCGAAAACGGCTTCTATGCCGTAACCTGCAACCGGTATGGCACCGAGCGCCGCCCCCGCGGAGAGCTGACCTTCACCGGACAGAGCCAGGTGGTGGGCCCGAAAGGAGAAGTGTTGGTCAGGGCGGCGCCCGATCAGGACGAACTGGCCGTGGTGGAGATCGACCCGGAAAAGGCCCGGGACAAATCCATCACTGCGAAAAACGATCTGCTGGCCGACCGCCGCCCCGAATTCTACCGCGATCTTGTCTCCCCCTATTTTGAAACGTGACCATGGCTTTCGGCCGGGCCCGCGTGGAATCCGATTCGAGACGGGGGCACCGTTGGATTGAGTGCAGCGCCTCCGGAAACTGCACCCGTTCAATAGTTGCGGTCCAACGCTGCTAATCAGCGGCGCAGCTTTTTGCTTAGCTCCATCCTGTTTTTCCCGATCAGACGTTCGAATGATGAATCCCGACCGCAGTATTTCCGCAATACGCGACACCTCTTTTTTAAAGTGAAGGTAACGCCGGTGGAGTGGGTCGGCGAAGGAATCGAAATCGCTCCCTGGAGAAGAAGCTACACCATCGAATATTTCGACCGGGAGGCCCAAAGCACTGCCGGCCAAGCCATGACCGATTCCGGAAGAAACGGTAAGCTTCATGGTTTTCCCTCGTGAATGGACCTTCGAAAAGCGCAGCCGCGGTGATCAGCCGGCTGCTGGAGCGGCAGGCTTGGTTTTGTTCCATGTTCGGTTTGCCAAGACCACGGATGTTTCCACCTGTCGCTCCGGTATCGACCAAAATTTTTTGAGAAGATAATTCTTTTCTTCCTCCGACACGCGGGTATATCCGTTCTTTTCATAAAATGAGACCGCCCAGAAAGCAGCGGCCCACGTGCCGATCAGGATGGGTTTTTCCGTCAGGCTCTCCAGATGCTTGAGCAGCCTGGTTCCGATTCCCAGGTGTTGATCCGGCGTCCGAACGTAGGCATGACGGATGAGCGCAACCTCGCCCCTGTCCTGGATTCCCATAACCCCGGAAAGCCGGCCTTCATGTTCCAGGCCCCAGAAAATCACACCGCTTGCAATTTCCTTTTTGAGGTCTTCAAAGGGCATGTACGGATCATGCCAGCGGTCTTCCGGGATCACGCCTTTATACGCCTGGGCAGCATCATTGATGATCTCGAAAATCCTGCGCCGATCTGATTGTGCACATTTCCGTATCATCTTCATATCTTCCCCGACGCCGGATCGACTGCCGGACCAGCCTATTTGGCCCTTTTTCAAAGCCTCTTGGGCCTGGGCATTGGAATGCTTCGGTAAAGGCCAGCGTTTGCCCGGTTGGCGCCAACGCTTTGTTGGGCAGCACACTGGCTCATACCAGAACTTCACCTCGCATCACCGTAACGGCTTTGCCGCACAGCACAACCTGCCCTTCCGCAAGTCGGCATCTCACGGCGCCGGTTCGCGCGGCGAAAGCATCAACACGGAAGATCTTCATCCGCCCGCCTCCGATGTTCTTCTCCCGGCATTACCATCAATCGACAATAAAGAGCTTTGCCCCTGTAGTTGTGTAGGATCGATGGGGTTCGGCGTTGTCTGCCACTTGATAGCTAACCCCAGGAGTCAGAGTAAACTTCCTGCCGTCAGAAAGCTCGGTGTGCAACTCTCCTTCGAGGCATAGCAGAATATGTCCCTTTGAACACCAGTGGTCTGCTCGATAGCCCGGCGAATACTCAACCATCCGCACTCGAATCCCTGCAAACTCCCTTGTCCGCCAGAAGGCAACGCCTTTTTCACCTTGATGTTCGCTCCGCTCAATCTTAGCCCAGTCAGTAACGCCGAAAGAGATATTTTCGATTTTCATAGGGTTTTCCTTAAGCACCTGGCGCCCGAAAATAGTGGAATCGGAAGGGAGGCATTTGCCTGCCTTAAATCTGTGAAAGTCGGGAAATGCCTTCCCGTATGGTGGCCTCGTCACACACGAATGAGAAGCGAATGCAGCGATCATCGCCGAATGCCTGCCCGGGGATACAGGCGATGCACCATTTTTCAAGCAGGTAGTCGCAAAAGCTGACCGAACCGGAAACCCCATCGATCTTGTCGCAAAGCCGACTGACGTCGGCAGACAGGTAAAAGGCGCCGGCGGGTTTGAAGGCCAGAATGCCGTCAATGATGTCCGGGGTGTCGAAATCCGGTTCACCTGCTGAAAAATTGAGCACATTGATGCCATCGGCCCTCATGGCTTTGGCCTTGGCTGAAATGACAAGGGTAATCGACGGCTGGGTCGACCTTGCTCGCTGGGACAAAACTTCTTCCATTATTCCAAACTTTTGTCTAGATGAATCTTGAACCTGAATCGGAAGGCGGCGGTACTGCGCTCGAATGTACACTCAGCGCGGTCACGGTGACCAATATCAGTCCCATGCCGAAAATCTGCGGGCCGACCAGGCTTTCATCCAACACCACGACACCGAACAGCGATGCAGTGACCGGTTCAACCATTGCCACAATTGAGGCCACGGCCGGCGCGGTGTGATTCAGGCCGATGACATACAAAACAAACGACAATCCGGCGCCAAGCACCCCTAGTGCGGCAAACAGCGGCCAATCCGGCGTACTCAGGGCGGCAACGGTCTGTTCGACATCGCCGGGCCAGACAAGGATGGCGGCAAGTACCGTAAACGCGATTGAGAGAATCGCCTGCGGGCTGCCGTGCGGCGCGGCATACTTGAAGCCGAAAATGAATACCGCGTAGGACAGCCCGGCAAGCAGCCCGGCGCCCACGCCGATCGGCGTGACATTGCTCGCGCCGATGTCGTAAATCCGGGTAAGCAAGATGATGCCGATAATCACCACCGCGATCGCTGCCCACTTCAGCGCGGTGGGCCGTTCGAGCTTTAGTGCGAATGACACGAAATACACGAACACCGGGGCGCAGTACATCAACGTCGCTGCAACCGCAACGCTGCCCTGCGCGATGCTCACGAAATAGAACGAGAAGTTGCCTGCTACGCCGATACCGGCAATCACTGACCAAAGCCATAACCGGCGACTTGCCAGTCCGCTGCCGCGCGGGCGAAGCGCCAGCCAGACGAGGACGAACAGCAGTCCGATCGCGCCCCGGTAGAATGACACCACGAACGCATCCCAGCCGCCGGCCATAAGAATACCGCCGATCCCGCCTGATAACCCCCAGCAAAGAGCCGCCAGCGCCACAAAGACTGTACTCGCGCCGGCTATTTGATCTTTTTTTTGCATGGATTCAACGTTGACATCTTCTCATCCGTATTTTCCGGCTGGCCGCATCCCAAGTGCTCGAGGCGCTCTATGATCGGCGGGTGGGAGTAGTGCAGCGCCACGTAAAGCGGGTGCGGGAAAAGATTGGTCAGGTTGTCTTTGGCCATTTTTTTCAGCGCGCGGCACAGGCCCTCTGAAGAACCGGTCAGCGACAGGACATAGCGGTCGGCCTCGCGCTCGAAGCGCCGGGAGACCGCCGCCGCTGCCGGCGATAAAAACACCGACAGAGACTGCAGCAGCAGTCCGGAAAGAAACAGTCCCACGTAAGGTGCCGGTCGGGTAAACCCGAAACCGGCGTACAGGCCGGGCCAGGCGATCAGAACGCCTGCGGCAGCAAAGGCCGCCAAGCCGGCGGCTGCGGCCAGCGCGAGCTGCTTGGGGATGTGGCGCCGTTTCAGGTGCCCGATTTCGTGGGCCAGGATCGACAGCACCTCGCCATGATCGTGGGCGGCGAGCAGCGAGTCGAACAGGACAATGCGCCGGGTCTTTCCCAGACCGGCAAAGTAGGCGTTCGTGTGCCGGGTCCGGAGGCTGGCGTCCATCTGGTCGATGCGCCGGATCCGGATGCCGGCCCGTTCGGCCATGTCCAGGATCCGGCGGCGAAGCTCCGGGTCCTCGACCGGGGTGAAGGTGTTGAAGATCGGTGCGATCAGCGACGGGTAGGCCAGCACCAGGGCCGCCTGAAAGGCGATCACCACCGACCAGGCCCAGATCCACCAGGCCGGACCGGCCAGGCGGATCACCAGCAGCAGTGCGGATAGCAGGGCCGCGAATATCGTCGCCGACAGCAAAGCCCCCTTGACAGTGTCGGCAATCCAGGTTCGCAGCGTCCGGGTGTTGAACCCGTGCTTTTGCTCGACCGAAAACACGGCGGCGTAGTCAAAGGGCAGGTCCGCGGCAAAAAGCAGCGCCCCGACGGCGCCGAAAAACACAAGCCCCTCAGAAATGCTGCCCCAGCCGGCGATCCGGTCGGCCAGCCACGGCAAAACACCCGACAGCAGCAGCACCACGAGGATCGCCGCTCCTGCGGCCGACCGGATTCGGGCAAAGCGCATCCTGTCAAGGCTGTAGCGTTCGATCCGGTCCAGCTCGGCGGCGCCGATCCATCCGGCCAGGGCCTCCGGCGGCCGGCCGCCCATGCGGGAGATCCGGCGCGCGTTGAGTCGTTCGGCCAGGAGTTCCAGCCCCTGGCCGGCAGCGATCAGCCCGAGGTAGAGCCACAACAGCGGCGTTGCATCGATCATGGTCGATGGTTCATGGGTTCTGGGTTCATGGGTTCTGGGTTCTGGGTTCAGGGTTCAGGGTTCTGGGTTCTGGGTTCAGCCGACCATCGCAAACCCTTAAAATAATAACACACGCCGGTTAAAAATGAGGGTTTTTCGGCGCTATATCCTCCTTTTCGGGGACAAAAAGCTTATTATAGGAAACCACCGGTTCCCGCAATTCCATTCCCCTGGCCAATGGTCTTTTCCTTCTCCGCTAAGCGCTGATGATATCTGATTTCGGATCTGCAGATCCTGCTGGGAGTAATCCATCCTCATCCCATTGAAAAATCTCTGAAAATATGCCTAAATAGTATCAATGCCGCGTTTCACATCGCTCTGCTCCAGAACCAACAAATCAGGCATTAGAAAGAATTGCCGGAGAGGAGTTTATGGTTTTTGGAAAGTTGAAGGACCAAGGGGGCCGGCGACGATCGGATATTGACCGAAGGCAGGCGTCTATTCCAATCGAGTTTCCTGATCGAAGATCCGGTGAGGATCGCAGAGGCGGTGCGGATCGCCGAAGTGGCAGCGACCGCCGAAACCAAAATGGGTTCAGAGTGATCGCCGGGATTGGAAGACGATTTCGGTCAGGAGAAAAATTATCGGTTGCAGCAGGAATCTGGGATATTATTTCCTGATTTTACTGCCATTTCAATCTATTGAGGAACTTGCCGTGGTCCGAACCAGGGCAAACAGGAGCAGCCAAGGCTACTGCTGACTTTGAATAATTCGATTAATTTCAGGCTATTTCGCCCTTTCGAAATTGCCATGGCCCTGGCTGTCTGCTGCAGCGCCATGTCGGCCCCTCAAGTCCAATCTCCAATAAACGACGTCCGGCAGCGGATTGTCATAGTAAGGTCCCGTGCGCACGAAACCCAATGATTCGTATAGATGTATGGCGGCTTCCAGCCGATCTAG
>CBFCZJ010000252.1:0-5931 GCA_965602445.1 uncultured Desulfobacterales bacterium
GCTCAACAGCTTAGATGCCGGTTGGCGGCGCCGCCAAGCGCCCGGCCTCCCCGCTTCCCAGCCTCCCAGCAGCGGTTATTCCTTTTTTTCCCCCAGCACCTCGGCGCGCAGGTCTTTTTTCAGCACCTTGCCCACGTTGGTTTTGGGCAGTTCCTTTCGAAACTCGATGGATTCTGGCCACTTGTACTTGGCCAGCTTTGGCTGGATAAACTCCATGAGCTCGGCCTCGGTGGGCGACGCGCCCTCCATGGGAACCACGAACACCTTGACCGCTTCGCCCCGCTTGGGGTGGGGAACGCCGATGGCGGTGGCCTCCATGATCTTGGGATGTTCGAAAAAGACCTCCTCGATGTCCCGGGGGTAGATGTTGTACCCGCCGGAGATGATCATATCCTTTTTCCGGTCGACGATATAAAAGTAGCCCTCCTCGTCCATCTTGCCGATGTCTCCGGTGTGGAGCCACCCGTCTTCGGTGAGAGTGGCGGCGGTCTCCTCGGGCTTGTCGAGGTACCCCGTCATCACCTGGGGACCTCGGATCAGCACTTCTCCGGATTCTCCCAACGGCATGTCGTCGATCCCTCTTTCCAGATCCACGATGCGGCACTCGGTGTCGGGGATCGGGATTCCGATGCTGCCGATCTTTCGCTTGCCGCCGGAAAAGGGGTTGATGTGCGTCACCGGCGTGGTCTCGGTCAGGCCGTAGCCTTCCACGATGACCGCCTTGGTCTTTTTCTCGAAATCCCGGATCACCTCGACGGGAAGCGGGGCGCTTCCGGAAAAGCACCCCTTGATGGAGGTCAGATCGGTCCGGTCGATTTTCGGGTGGTTCAGCAGCCCGATGAACATGGTCGGCACCAGGGGGGCGAAGGTGGGCCTGAACTTGGCCATCGCTTCCAGCAGGGGGTCCGGCTGGGGCTTGGGAACGAGGATGTTCCCCCATCCCATGTAAAGGGCAAAGTTCATGGACGTGGAAAGGCCGAACACGTGAAAGAAGGGAAGCGCCCCGAGCATGATTTCTTCGCCTGCGCTCAGATTGGGAAACCAGGCCCTGATCTGCTGCACCTGTTTGCTGAGGTTGCCGTGGGTGAGTATGACGCCCTTGGAAACGCCGGTGGTGCCGCCGGTGTACTGGTACTGGGCGACGTCGGCAAAGTCCAGAGGCACCTTCGGCGGATCCGGCTGCGTGTTGGCCAGCACGTCCTTCCATCGGTAGACGTTTTGAGCGGATTTAACGTCTGCGGCCAGCTTCTTTTTCTTGGCGACAAGGGGAAACAGCCAGCTTTTGGGCCAGGGAAGATAGTCCCCGATGGAGGTGATCACGATCTGGCGGATTTTCGTTTTCGGGCGCAGATCGATCATGCGGTTTCCCAGAAGATCGAGGGTGACCAGAACGGTGGAGCCAGAGTCGTTGAACTGGTGCTCCAACTCCCGGTCCGAATACAGCGGATTGTTCATAACCGCCACCGCCCCGATTTTCAGGATCGCACAATAGGCCACCACGCAGGGGATCACATTGGGCAGCAGCAGGGCCACGGCATCTCCTTTGCCGATGCCGAACCCGGTCAAGACCGTGGCAAACCGGTCGACCATTTCCTTAAGCTGCCGGTATGCGACCGAATACCCCTGAAAGGACAACGCCATCGTGTCGGGGAAATCCGCCGCGGAGCGTTCCAAAAATTCAGGCAGGCAGGCGGTTTCGTAGTCTACGTGCTCTGGAACGCCATCCTCGTAGCTGGCCAGCCACGGTTTGTCCGAATAACCGATTTTCGTCGCCAAGGTGCCCTCCTTGTCTCTCTGCGCGTGGGTAATGACGGTGAGCTGTGCGCCGCCATTGCCGGGTGCCGGCGGCCGCAACCCGATGAATCCGCTTGCTCCAGATGCCAGGGTATGGTAGGGTCGCGTAGTTATATATTAGCCACAAAGTGGCTATATTTTTTCCTTGACGCGATGGCGTCCCGCTGATAATGAATGAGTATTCATTCATTTACCGCCAAACGGATAAGATGCGGTAAATTCAATACAATAAACCAAGGGAGAAAAAAAGGGAAAAATGGAACCTGTGATCGTCTCTCCGGGCATGCTCCTGCCGACCCAGATATTGGCCTTGCTCATCCCGCTGGTCGGGGTGGGGATTTTTGCCTACATCATCGCCCGACGCGTGGCCCCGCTGGTGCGCGCCAAGCCGGATTTTCGGTTCGACCGGATTGCCACGCGGCTGAAAAACCTTCTCAAGCTCTGGCTTGCCCAATACAAGCAGCCGCGCTACATGCTGGCCGGGGTGCTGCACATTCTGCTGTTTGCCGGCTTTCTGATTCTCTCTGTTCGCTCGATCTCCCTGGTGATTCTTGGCTTTCACGCCGGATTCGTCTTTCCGGGCCTGGACGGCGCAGCCGGGCATGTCTATCACGTGCTCAAGGACTACGCGGCCACGCTGGTCTTCGTGGTCGCCGTGATCGCCGCCATCCGCCGCGGGATTTTCAAGCCGGCGCGGTACGCCGTGCCTGAAAAGTACGGAAAAGACCACACCGGCGAGGCGATCCTGGTCCTGGCGCTCATCGCCACCCTCATGGTGTCCGAGAGCCTTTTCGATGCATCAAAAGCGGCCGCCCAGCAACAGGCGGGAGTCGAGGTCATGCTGATCGCCCCGGGCTCGCTGGCCTGGATTTTCAAGCAGTGGCTTGCCAACAGCGCCGACGGCACACTGCAGGCGCTGCACATGGTCAGCTACTTCGTCCACGATCTGACCTTTTTCTTTTTCCTGTGCTTCCTGCCCCTTGGCAAGCATTTTCACGTGATCACCTCGATCTTCAATGTCTTTTTCATGAAGCTGGACAAGGGATCGGTCAAGCCGGTCCGCTGGGGCGTGGGCGACGATCAGCTCGACGACCTGGAAACCTTCGGCGTCAAGAACTTCGAGGATTTCACCTGGAAGCACATGCTCGATTTCTACTCCTGCGCCGACTGCGGCCGCTGTTCGGACAACTGCCCGGCCAATGCGGTGGGCAGGCCGCTTTCCCCGCGATTTGTCAGCATCAAGGCCAGGGATTACAGCTTCAAACACTATCCGCTCAAGGGCAAGTTTGCGCCCCATGAGCCGCTGATCGGCGGAATCTACGAAGAAGACGAGATCTGGTCGTGCACCACCTGCGGCGCCTGTGAAGAAGAGTGCCCCCTGATGATCGAATACATCGACAAGATGGTCGATCTCCGGCGGGGGATGGTCGACGAGGGCAACGTCCCCCAGTCGCTTCAAAAGCCGCTCATGGCCATTGAAAAACGCGGCAACCCCTACGGAAAGATGGAAAAAAAGCGGGCGGAATGGACCCAGGAAGAGGCGTTCAAAGAAGCGCTCTCCGTCAAGATCCTCGACGGCAAAAAGGAGCAGGCCGACACCCTCTATTTCGTGGACAGCATTTCTTCCTACGACGACCGAATCCAGGAAATTAGCCGGTCCACGGCCCGGGTGCTTGTCGCCGCCGGCATCGACTACGGGATTCTCGGAAAAGCGGAAAAGGACAGCGGCCACGAGGTGAGGCGGTTTGGAGAAGAGATGCTTTTCCAGGAACTCCGGGACCAGAACACCGAGGCGATCGTAAACAGCGGCGCCACCCGAATCGTCACCGCAGATCCCCACGCCTTCAACGCCCTGGTCAAGGACTACAACGACATTCCGCCGGTGGAGCACATCAGCCAGACCCTGGCCCGGGCGGTGGCCGAGAAGAAAATCCGGCTCAAACCGGAGCAAGACAGCAGCCGGATCTACACCTATCACGATCCGTGCTACCTGGGACGCCACAACGGCATCTATGACATCCCAAGGCAGGTGATCGATGCGATCCCCGGCCTCCGGCGCGTGGAGATGGACCGCTGCCGGGACCGGAGCTTTTGCTGCGGGGGCGGCGGGCTCATGCTTTTCTACGAGCCGATCGAAGAAACACGCATGGGCAAGCTCCGGGTCGAGATGGCCAAAGAGGCCGGTGCCAACGTCATCGTGACCGCCTGCCCGTTTTGCATGGTCAACATCGAAGACGCGATCAAAACCAGCGGCCTGGAAGGAGAGATGACGGCCATCGATCTTTCCGAGCTCATCGACCGGCATCTGGAGCGATAGGAAGGTCTAAAGGTTCAGAGGTTCTGGGTTCAGAGGTTCAGAGGTTCAGAGGTTCTGGGTTCAGAGGTTCTGGGTTCAAAGATTCGGGGTTCCCGGCTTCGCTCCTCCGGAGCTACGCCGTGGCAAGCAGGGTTGAGGGTTTCAGCAAAATAACAGGGAAAAGCCGCCCCCCGGGCGGATGAACGGGAATCGAACAAGCAACTTTCTGGGAGGATGAGGTATGGAAATTCTGGTTTGTGTAAAGCGTGTGCCCGACTCCTCGGAGAACGAAATCGAGGTCAAGGGCGACGGGACGGACATCGAAAGAGACGACCTGGTCTACTCGGTCAATGAATGGGACAACTATGCCGTGGAAGAGGCGATCCAGATCCGGGACAAGGTCGGCGGCACTGTGACCGTGGTATCCGTGGGAGACGAGGAGACCGAAGAGGTCATCCGCCGGGAAATGGCCATGGGAGCAGACAACGGTGTTCATTTGATGGACGACGCCTTCGAGGGCTCCGACGGCAAAGGGTTGGCAGCGGCCCTCAAGGCCCTGGTGGATCAGGGAAACTATGACCTGATCCTCACCGGCGCCCAGGCCGACGACGGCGCCGGCCAGGTCGGCGGCATGCTGGCGGCCATGCTCGATTGCCCCTTTGCGTCGCTGGTCAACCTGATCGATGTCGTCGACGACAAACAGATCAAGGTCGGCCGGGAAATCGCCGGGGGCAACCAGGAAATGAACGAGATCGATCTGCCCTGCGTCCTGTCGATCCAGACCGGCATCAACGAGCCTCGCTATGTGGGCATCCGGGGGATCCGGAAGGTCGCTTCCGTGGAGATCCCGGTCAAGGGCGCCTCTGATCTGGGAATCGATGCCGGGGTCGTCGGCGCGGCCGGGGCAAGGGTCAAGCGGCTCGACTATTTCGTACCCGACCTGGGCGAGGGGGCCGAGATGCTCGAGGGCAGCACCGAAGAGATCATCGAGAAACTGATTGAACTGCTCAAGGCCAAAGGAGGGATCAAGTAATGGCGGAGATCTTTGCATATATCCTTCACAAGGACGGAAAGGCGGACGACACCGCCTACGAACTGATCAATGCGGCGGCGAAAATCGATCCGGCCGCCAAGGTGACGGCCGTCGTCGCAGGCAGCGGAAGTGAACTGGATTCGGCCTGCAGCGAGGCGGCAAAGATCTACCCGGCGGTCTGGAAGATCGACAACGAGGCCCTTGCCTACGTGAACGCCGAAGCGGTCCGCCCGATGCTGGTGAACATCATCCCCAAGGGTGCGGTGTTGCTGCTGCCCCATGAGCATTTCGGCATGGACCTGGCACCGGGGCTGTCGATCAAGCTCGATGCGGCCTACCTGCCCGACGTCGTTGATTTTCAAGGCGTGGAAGGCAACACGCTCAACGCCATCCGGGAGGAGTTTTCCGGCATGGTCAGCACCCACGTGGCTGTCGACCTCTCCGGCGGCGCGGTGGTCACCGTGAGGCCCGGCGCCTTTGCCCCGGATGAAGATGCCGCCGCTTCAGGCGACGTGGTGGACAAGTCCGCCGACGCCGGCGCCGCTCCGGCCCTCAAGCGCCGCTATCTGGAAACCGTGGTGGCCGAAGTCGGCGAGGTGGACATCACCAAGTCCGAGGTCCTTTTGTCGATCGGGCGGGGGATCGAAGACGAAGAGAACCTGGAGATCGCCTTCGACCTGGCCAAGGCCATGGGCGCAGACGTTTCCTGCTCCCGGCCCATCGTGGATGCCAAGTGGCTGGAAAAATCCCGACAGGTGGGCACCTCGGGTCAGACCGTCAAGCCGAAGGTCTACATGGCCTGCGGCAT
>CBFCZJ010000253.1:0-5895 GCA_965602445.1 uncultured Desulfobacterales bacterium
CCTGGATTCCCCCGGATCAAGTCCGGGGCAGGCTTGTCAAGCCCGGAATGACGGATTGGGAAGGTCCACCCTTGATCAAATCCCGTTCGGGAACGGGACGGCAGGACTCTTATGAACTTCGGTCGAAGTCGGAGTTCGAAAAATTCCCGCACCGCCTTTCAGGAGGCTGTCGAACATGACAGGCAAACGTTTTTTCATGCCTGCGGCCGCTGCTTTTGGGCTGCTGGCCGCCCCGATGCAGGCGCTGGCCACCCAGGCCCATGGAGACCCGGAAGGCATCGTCGCCCACCAGATCGCCCATGTGGTGTTTATCGTCTCCATGGCCATCCTGATCTACTGGCTCCGGAAGCGGCGGTTGGTAAAGCAGGCCGGGTGGAAATACATCCAGTATGCGGCGCTGTTTTTCATCCTATGGAACCTGGACGCCTTCTTTGCCCATCTCCTGGATGAGCAGCTTGGGTGGATTCGGGTGGAAAAGATCGGTTTCTGGCAGCAGCGCATCACCGCAGCGAAGGGGCCGGACATCCTGGCACCCGTGTATTACCTGATCAAGATGGACCACCTGCTTTGTGTCCCGGCCATGATCTTTTTGTACATGGGGCTCCATCGCCTTCTCAGGACGCTGCCGCCGGAAAACACCGAAGGGCTGTCCCGATGACCGCCTCTTTCTTTCCCATCTGGTTTGTCGACGTCTTCGGTTCGGTCCTGATGATCTGGTTGAGCTTTTTGTGCCTCCGGCTCACTCTCAAGCTCCGTCAGCGGGACCGCAGCAACCTGATCTGGGCTTATCTTTTCTGGATCTGTCTGGCGTTGACCGGATTCGCCGTTTCCAGGAGCGGAGGCCACATCGTCAAGCAGTTTTTACTGGCCGAAGGTCATTCGGCCGCCTGGTTAGCGATCCGCCCATACAGCGGCGCCATTAACACCGTCATGTTCATGGTGGTCGCCTCGATCACTCTTTTCTTCGAACGGACCTGGAAAATCTATCAGGAGATTTTGCGGGATCGCCAGGAGCTTCAATCGACCCAAGCCGAATTGATCTACCTCAACCAGAACCTGGAAAGGCTAGTCCAGGAAAGAACCCGGGAGCTGGCGGCTTCCGAGCGAAAGTACCGCCGGATCTTCGAAGTTTCCCGGGACATGATCCTGGTGGCCACGCCCGACGGCATCATCCTGGACATCAACCCGGCCGGACAGGTCATGCTGGGCTATTCAAACCAGGGAACCGACCTTTTGGGAAAGCCCCTGGAAGCATTCATTGCGGTCCCGGGGCAACTCGGCTCCATTCACGAAGCCCTCTCGGTCAAGGGGTTTGTCGCCAACCGGGAAATGGAGCTGAAGCACAAAGACGGGCGGCGGATCCGATGTCTGGTCAGCGCCAGCCTCGATACCCGATCCACCAACGCAAAACAAACGGTTCACCTGCTGATCCGCGACATCGAACAGCGTCGGCAGATCGAAGAACAGATCGCCCAGGCGGACAAGCTGGCCTCCATTGGAGAGCTGTCTGCCGGCATCGCCCACGAGATCAACAACCCCCTGGGGGTCATCCTCGGCTACACCCAGCTTCTCATCCGCCACGAGGATCCTGCTTCGGAAAACTACCAGGACCTGAAAACCATCGAAAAGCACGTGCGCAACTGCAAATCGATCGTGGAAGACCTGCTTCACTTTGCCCGTACCTCGCCCCCCCAGGAGGACAAGATCCGCATCGACGAAGCCATCGACGACGTGCTCGATTTCGTGCGCCAGCACGCCGATGTGGACCGGATCGAAATCCAGCGGGACTACGACCCCTCGGTGCCGCAGATGCGCCTGGATGAAAAAAAAATGAAGCAGGTCTTCATGAATCTGGTCATGAACGCCCTTCACGCCGTCGGAGAACGGGGTCGAATCACCATAGAAACCGAGTACGCTCCCGACCGGGAGCAGGTGGACGTGCGGATCTCCGACACCGGCTACGGCATCGAAGAAAAAAATCTGCCGAAAATCTTCGATCCTTTCTTTACCACCAAACCAACCGGAGAGGGAACCGGACTGGGGCTGTCGGTCAGCTACGGGATCGTCAAAAACCACGGCGGCGACATTGCGGTGGAAAGCCAAAAGGGGGCCGGCACCACGTTTACCCTCACCCTTCCGGTTCTTTACCAGGACACGACCACTGATGACCGCTATGGACAAATCGATTCTGATCGTCGATGACGAACCGGACATGCTCCACCTGCTCAAACGGAGCCTGGCACCGGATCTGGACAGCCTCATCGAAACCGCCGAGTCCGGGAAAAAAGCCCTGTCCGCCCTGGAACAGGGCGACTTCGACTTGGTTCTGGCAGATATCAAAATGCCGGAAATGGACGGGCTGCAGCTCCTGGAGCAGATCAAGCGGCGGCATCCGGACCTGACCGTGGTGATGATGACCGCTTTCGGCCAGATCGACACCGCCGTGGAGGCGATGAAAAGAGGCGCCTATGATTTCATCACCAAACCCTTCGATCACGATGCCCTGGTGATCCGCCTGGAAAAGGCGCTGGAAAGAAGCACGCTGCTCAGGGAAAATCTCCGGCTTCAGGAGGAATGCAAGGGGGGAGGCGCCTTCGAGGCGCTCGTCGGCAAGAGCGCGGCCATGAAAAAACTGTTCGAGACCATCCAGATGGTGGCCAAGTCGGACATGACCGTCCTGATCACAGGGGAGTCGGGCACCGGCAAAGAGCTGGCGGCCCGGGCCGTTCACAACCTGAGCGGAAGGCGAAAGAACCGGTTCGTCGCCGTCAACTGCCCCACCGTTCCGGAAAACATCCTGGAGAGCGAACTGTTCGGATACCGCAAGGGGGCCTTTACCCACGCCTCCCAGGACCGCATCGGACTGTTTCAGGAGGCCCACCAGGGGTCGATCTTCCTGGACGAAATCGGGGACATCAGCCCCACCATTCAAACGAAGCTGCTCCGGGTTCTCCAGGAAAAGGAAATCAAACCCCTGGGCGATACCAAGTCGATTTCCGTGGACGTGCGCATCATCGCATCCACCAACCAGAACCTGGAAGAAAAAATCAAGGTCGGAACGTTCCGGGAAGATTTCTATTACCGGCTCAACGTTCTTCCGGTCCGGGTACCGCCGCTTCGCGAACACCGACAGGACATTCCGTTGATCGCCAACCATCTGCTGGAAAAGCACTGCACCAGCATGAAACGGCCGCTGAAAACCATTTCCCCGGAGCTGATGCAGCGCCTCAGCGAGCACCCATGGGAGGGAAACGTTCGGGAGCTGGAAAACATCATCGTCCAGGGGATCATGTTCTCCAAATCCGGGGAAATCACCACAGAGGACATCGGCCTCAAATCCCAGAGCGACCTGCCGGACAAATGGGTCTCTCAACTGCCGGAGCAGCCGGATTACCGGGAGGCCAAAGAGGCCATGCTCCGCCGGTTCAACCACGGCTACATCGGCCGTCTGCTGGCCGAGCATGACGGAAACGTGACCCAGGCGGCAAAAAGCTGCGGCCTGGAGCGTCAGGCCCTGCAGCAGATCATTCGCCGGTACGGCATCAAGGCCAACGACTACAGGAAATAAAATCGCTGACGCAATTTTATTTCCGCTGGGATGCTGGAATGCTGGGAAGCTTGAAAGCTCGGAGGCTGGGAGGCCAGGAGGCTTGAAAAGAGTGCTTCCCAGCGTCCCAGCCTGCGAAAAGAATTCGCCAGAGGAAGGAAAGAAATGTCAGAAAAACGCATTTGCTATACGCCCATCGGGGTGGTCCGATCGCCGTTTACCACCCGGGAGGACATGCCCATCCAGCCGTCCGGCGCCCGGGGCGTTTCCGGCAGCATCGAGCTGAAGGAGGAATTCGTTGAAGGGCTAAAAGACCTGGACGGGTTTTCCCACCTGTATCTGCTGTATCATTTCCATCAAAGCCAGGGCTTTTCTCTGACGGTCACGCCCTTTCTGGACAAGACACCCCGGGGTCTTTTTGCCACCCGGGCCCCGAAGCGGCCCAACCCCATCGGCCTGTCGGTGGTGCGCATGGACAGGATCGAAGGCAGCGTGATCCACATCCTCGATGTGGACGTACTGGACGGCACCCCCCTTCTCGATCTCAAGCCCTATGTGCCGAAGTTCGACGCGCCCAAAGTAGACGTGCGGTCCGGCTGGGTCGACAACAGCGCCATGAAGCCCGAAGACATCCGCGCCGACGACCGGTTTCGGTAGGCGCCGCTTCTTGACGCACCCCCATTTTGTTGTCCACTGCCGCGCTCCTACCCCTTCGGTCATGGGGTCGGATGAGAAACGGCGCTGTTGAATGGTTGATTGGGTGAATCGTTGATTTGGAACAAATTTCCTGGCCTTTAGGCTATCCTTTGCGGGCATGCGGTCTCCAGTTCGACACGACCCGGGAGAAGCTGAAGAAAGCCCTTGAATGTCCAAGATTTAGAACCCGATTATCGCCCCCGTCTTTTACCGCGCCGGCACCCTCGAAAAAAGGGGCACCAGCACCTTGAACATCCTCGACTGGTGCACGGATAACGGCAATCCCGCACCGAAGTGGGTCGAAGAAGCCGGCTCGGTCGTTCTCAGCTTTACACAAGCGGTTACCGACCAAGCTGCGGCTGAAGCAGGCGCCGGTGCTTCCAAGGATGGTACCCCGCATGTTGCCCCGCATGTTATTGCGGTTCTTCGGGCTTGTAAAAATGCAAAGAGTCGCCCGGAACTCCAGGAAATACTCGGGCTGGCGGCAATGGCATTTGAGTCTTGAAGCAACACCATCTTGCTCTTCTTATCCATGATCCACATTTTTCGTGTGTTTCGTGGTCCACCCCCTTCATCATTGATCAGACGAGTCTCCCCGGCATGGACAGCAGCTCGATCAGGTCGTCTTTCGAAAAGGTCTTGAGCAGTGACGGATCGTCTTCTTTTACGATGCTGTCCATCAGGTTGCGTTTCTTGTCGATGATCGCTGCGATCTTTTCTTCCAGGGTCCCTTCGGTGACCAGTTTGAACACCTGCACGCCGCGGGTCTGGCCGATCCGGTGGACCCGGTCGGTGGCCTGGTCCTCTTTGGCGGCGTTCCACCAGCGGTCGTAGTGGATGACTACCGAAGCGGCCACCAGGTCGATGCCCACCCCGCCCGCCTTGAGGCTGCCGACAAAAACCCGGCATTCGGGGTCGGTGTTGAAGCGTTCCACGATCCTTCCCCGGTCGCGGCTGGCGCCGGTTAGGCTTTCATATGCAATCCGCCGTTGGGTAAGATAGCGTCCGATGATGTCGATCATCCCCAAGTATTGGCTGTAGATCACGATCTTCTGACCGCTGTCCAGGCTCTCTTCGAGAAGCTCGGTGAACAGGTCCCACTTGCCCGATTCGTGGTTGATATAGGCCTCGGGGGTTTTGGCGGCCAGCGCAGGATGGTTGCAGATCTGCTTGAGCAGGTTGAGCAGCGCGAAGATATGCATGTAGGGAACAGGGCCCTTATCTTCGGCAAGGGAACTCAGCAGAGGTTTTGCCCGGGTGTCTACGGCGTCGCGGTAGAGTTTGACCTGCTCTTCGCTCAGAAGACAGGTGCGCATGTCTTCGATTTTTTCGGGAAGCTCGGCAAGAACGCTCTGTTTCTTCCGCCGCAGGGTGAAAGGCGAAATCAACCGGCGAAGCTCCCTTCTTCGGTCCAAGTTTCGCTGCGCCTCTATGGGGACCAGATACCGAGATTCATAAACGTCGTCGTCTCCCAGGTAGCCGGGGACGGTCAGGTCCAGAAGCGATTTGAGCTCGGCCAGGCTGTTTTCGATGGGCGTTCCGGTCAGCCCGAGCTTGATGTCGGCGTTGATCCGCTCGGCCGCGTCATAGGCCTTGGTCTGCGGGTTTTTGATGTGCTGGATTTCATCGAACACGGCAAAGGCGAAGAAAAT
>CBFCZJ010000254.1:0-5879 GCA_965602445.1 uncultured Desulfobacterales bacterium
CGGGCGGCCTCGAAAATCTCGGCGGCCTTTTGATTTCCCTCGCTTTTCAGGGCCTCCTGCATTTGAAACGCCTTGTTCTTTACCTGTTCGTCGGACCGGCGAATTTCTTTGCCGATGTTCTCCAGCTCCCGGCCGGCCTCGGCGACTTCTTCCTGGAGCCGATTCATATACCGGTCCCGCTCTGCGATGGCGCTGCGCAGCGGACGGAACATCACCCGGTTGATGATGAAGACAAAGATCAGAAACGACACCAGCTGGACCACCATGGTCTCGTTGATGCTGATCAATGCAATCTTGCTGACGATCTCCATTCCCTATCCTTTGGGTCGCCTTTCCTCTGCCGGCGTCCATGCCCGGCTCGGATTTCCTGAGGCGCAGGAATCGGCGGTTCGCGAATTGGGTTTTCAGACCACGAACAGCAGCAGCAGGGCGATGACCAGGGAGTAAATACCCGTCGATTCGGATACGGCCTGCCCCACCAGCATGGTCCGGGTCAGGAGGCCGGCCTCCTTCGGATTTTTTCCGATGGCCTCACAGGTCTTGGCCGCTGCCATTCCCTCGCCGACGCCGGGTCCGATGGCGCCCAGCCCCATCGCCAGCCCGGCTCCTAAAAACGCCGCCGCCTTGATCAGATCCGCACCTTCGATAGCCATTGTGTCCTCCGATTTTTTGCGTTGTTTTCGGCAAAGCGGGAAATTTTTTCGCTTGGCTCCCGTTTCGCCGGCGTCATTTTTTCTATTTTTTTCTTTTCTTTTCCCGGACGCTTTATGCGTCCGGGAAAAGAACTACACGACGAAAATCAGCACCAGGCTGACCACCATAGCGTAAATGGCGGTGGACTGGGACACGGCCTGGCCCACCAGCATGATCCGCATCAGGTCTCCGGCGTTTTTCAGGTTCCTGGCCACCCAGCGCACGGCGCCTTCCGCGGCCATTCCGTTTCCGATGCCCGGGCCGATGCCGCCGAACCCCATGCACAGCCCGGCCCCGAGAAGCGCCATCGCCGCCTGAAGCGAACTTGATTCGGGAAAGCTCTTGAAAATGAGCACGAAGCTGATGAGAAGCCCGAAGATCGACGGTGTCTGGGCCACCGCCTGCCCGACCAGCATAGTGGTGGTCACAGGCCCCACCGATTCCGGCTGCCGGGCCACCCCCTCGCAGCTGGCGCCTGCGGCAAAACCGCCGCCCATCCCGCTGCCGATGGCCGCCAGGCCAGTGCTCAACCCGGCGCCGACAAGCGCCGCCCAGGTCGGGGAGACCGGTGCCTGGCTAAAGTCGAGAAACATGAGAATCAGGGCCACGACCATGGAAAAAATGGCCGGCGTCTGGCAGACCGCCGATCCGATCAGCATGTTCGTCGTCAACTTGCCGGTCATTTCCGGCTGCCGCACCATTCCGGCGCAGGCCTGCCCCCCTGGAAATCCGGATCCGACCCCCGAGCCGACCGCACCGAAGCCCATGCACAGCCCGGCGCCGAACAGGGAGGCGGCCTGGAGCATGTTCGGCGCCGGCAGATCGAGAAACAGCAAAAGAATCGCAATGACCAGCGCAAAGATGGACGCCGATTCGGCCACGGCCTGGCCCACCAGCATCGACTTGAAAACATCGCCGGAAAGCTCTGTGTTTCGGGAAACCGCGTAGCTTGCCTGGGCGGCGGTGTAGCCTTCACCGATGGCGGCGCCGACCGCACCCAGCCCCATGGCCATGCCGCCGCCGGCAAACGCCGCCATACGCACCCATGTTTCCAAATCGACAGTCATCGTTATTTGACCTGCACCGAGATGTACACCACCGTCAGCATCGTAAACACGAATGCCTGCACCGCGCCGACGAACAGCCCGAAAAATGCGGCAAGAAACGGGGGCAGAACAATGCTGTACACAAGATAGGAGACCACCAGAATGATGATCGACCCGCCCATGATGTTGCCGAAGAGTCGAAAGGAAATCGAGACGATCTTGGCGATCTCACCGATGAGATTCAGCGGCATCATGAAAAAAATCGGCTGAAAATACTCCTTGATATACGCCTTGAAGCCCTTGGACCGGATCCCCGCCGCGTGGGCGATCACAAATCCCATGATCCCCAGGCTCAGCGGCGTGTTCAGATCCTTGGTCGGTTCGTGCATATGCGGAATCATGCCGATCCAGTTGCTCAGCAGGAGAAACATGAACAGCGCGCAGACCAGCGGTGCATATTTTCGCGCCAGATTTTTGTCCAGGGCGTCTTCGGTCAGTCCGTAAAGGGCGGTGACGATCATCTCGCCGAAAAGCTGCAGCGTTCCCGGCAGCCGCTCCTGCTTGCGGGAAGTCAGAAACCCGAAAACGATGAGCACGGCGATCACGATCCAGGCCATGACGATCGCTTCCAGGTTGAAGGTCATGGTGTAGCCGTCGACCGGAATCAGGAGTTGGTGGACTCTTCCCAGATCTTGCATGTCATGCCCTTTTTTCGTCCCCGCGCCGGAAAGCCTTGGTGAAGTGGTCTACCAGGATCACGATCTGGATCATGAAGATGCCGAACACGGTGGTCACCGGGTGAACCGTCTCCACCCGCAGGGCCACGATCAGAGGAATCGCAAGGAGCAGATATCGAAAGCCAAGAGAGCCGAAGGAGACGGCGATCGAGGCATTGCGGGTCCGCCCCAGCCGGAGGGGCAAGGTCTGGCCCATGAGAATGAAATTCAGGATACTGAACAGGGTGCCCAGCACCAGCCCCTTTCCGGCGGGCTTCATTCCGACAAAAACGAAGCAAAGGGCAAGGGAAATCGCCACGGCCAGGGCCGCTGAGCAGTATCGTTTT
Source organism: uncultured Desulfobacterales bacterium (assembly GCA_965602445.1). Taxonomy (GTDB): domain Bacteria; phylum Desulfobacterota; class Desulfobacteria; order Desulfobacterales; family CAFBRK01; genus JAIPEL01. Next base: position 2,803 of record CBFCZJ010000254.1, read on the forward strand.
TGAACTTCTCTAATCGCTTCCATTGTCTTTGCGCTCCGGATCCTGTTGCGCCTCTTTTTCCTTTTCTCGAAAGAGCTCCATGATCTGCCGGTATACGACGTTCGCGCCGCCGACAACGCCCAAAAGGGTAAAAATCGTGATAAACAGCCCCCGGGTTCCCAGCCAACGATCGAGATAAAAGCCGACGAAGAAGCAAAAAACGATGCAACCGGCCATGGTCAGGCCCAGCTGCATGACAATTGAAAGGTTCTCCGACCAGGCGCGGTTTTTCTTGTAGTTAAAGACCATGGGCCGTGGAACGAATCTTGGGGATCGAGCGCCCGATAGACCGGCGGCAAAAATGGTCCGTCCTGAATTTCCCCATACTGCAAGAGATCGTTAGGTAACAAAAGGACCGTTTTCATGTCAAGATAAAGAATGGGCAGCTTTAATTTTCTAGCCGCTGATAGACTTTGAACGAAATATTACTAAATGAACGTTCATCAACGGCCCGCAAGAAGGCGTTGAAAAATCGGTGTTGCAACATCGGGGATCTGTCCTTATGATTCTGCCATTGTTTAGAGGTCCGAATTTAATGACGAAACTGACGAGATACGAAAGACTGAAGCGCTTCCTCGCCTGCTTTTCCAGCGAGGACCACGTGCTGGTGCTCATCAACGCGGACCCGGACGCCATTGCCAGCGCCATGGCGGTCAAGCGGCTCCTATGGCGGAGGGTTGCCGGCGTGACCATCTGTCACGTCAATGTGATCAAGCGGCCGGACAATCTGGCCATGGTCCGCCTGCTCGACGTCCGGATGGTCCACATCGACGAACTGGATCAGAAGCGGGCAAGGAAAGTCGTGCTGGTCGACTCTCAGCCGAGCCACGACGAACACTTCAAAACATTCAGGCCCGAGGCGGTCATCGATCATCACCCGGACACCGGCGTCAAAGCCCCCTTTGCCGACATCCGGCCAAAATACGGCGCCACGGCAAGCATTATGACGGAGTATCTCCGGGCGGCCCGGATCAGGCCCTCGGCAAAACTGGCTTCGGCCCTGTTTCATGCCATCAAGACCGATACCAGCAATTTCGAGCGAAAAACCCTTCTTGAAGATCTTAAAGCTTTCCAGTTTCTGTTTCGGCATGCCAATATCCCCCTGTCGCGGCGCATCGAGCAGGCCGACCTGCGGTTCGATTTCCTCAAATACTTCCGCATCGCCTTAGAAGAGATGCAGCTCCGGGGCGGGCGGATGTTCGTCCATTTGGGCGAGGTGGTCAATCCGGACGTCTGCGTCCTGGTCGCCGACTTTTTCATGCGGCTGGCCAGCGTTGACTGGAGCGTCGTCTCGGGGATCTGCGACCAAAAACTGGTGATCGTCATGAGAAACGACGGCATCCGGAAAAACGCCGGAAAGCTTGCCAAAGAAAGCTTCGGCCACATCGGATCCGCCGGTGGGCATCAGAGCATGTCCCGGGCTGAAATCTCCCTGGAACAACTCGACTTTCTGCCCGGGCAGATGGATGGCAAATCGGTTTCCCGCTGGATCATCGATCAGGTGGAGAAGCGGACCACCGACGGCGTCGGCAAGCCGGCGGCCGATGCGGAAATGAAAAAAGCCATTTTCGGCAGGTCGTCATGACGACTTCCTCGACCACGGTCACTATCCTCGGTTCGGGCACGTGCGTGCCGTCTCTGAATCGAAGCGCCTGCGCTGTGCTGGTGGAATCCGGGACCGAAAAGATCTTGTTTGATGCCGGGCCGGGAACCATGCGTCGGCTGCTGGAGGCCGGCGTGACCATCTTCGAGCTGACGACGGTTTGTTTCAGCCATTTTCATCCGGACCACACCGGAGAGCTGGTCCCTCTGCTGTTTTCAACAAAATACCCGGACGGGCGGCGTCGGAAAACACCGCTTCAGCTGGCGGCCGGAAGCGGGTTTTCCGCCTTTTTCGGCGCCCTGGGCCGGGTCTACGGACAGTGGATCGACCTGGCGCCGGGAATGCTCCGGATTCGGGAACTGAGCAACGCCGGTTTCGACCGGTTCTGCGCCGGTCCTCTCACGATCGAGACGGCGCCCACGGTGCACCGCCCGGAAAGCATCGCGTTTCGCATCACCGATGCTGCCGGCCGGGTCGTGGTCTATTCGGGAGATACAGACTATTCAGAACATCTGGTGCGGCTGGCGAAAGGGGCCGATCTGTTTATCTGTGAATCGGCCATGCCTGACGAACTCAAAATAGAGGGCCACCTCACCCCCTCCGAGGCCGGAGACATCGCCGCCCGTGCCGGGGTCAGCTCCCTGATCCTGACCCATCTTTACCCGGAATGCGAGGATGTGGACCTGATCGGCCAGTGCCGCAACGCATTTGACGGAAAGATCGTCGTTGCAGCGGATTTGATGCGCCTGGCCATGGGATGACGGACAAATGGACCAACAACAGCAAAAATATTACCCGATCAACCTCGACATTCGAAACCGGGACTGTCTCGTCGTGGGCGGAGGGGCTGTCGGCGCCCGCAAGGTGTCGACCCTTCTTGCCTGCGGCGCGCGGGTCACCGTCGTCACTCCGGAAGCCGTGGCGGAAGTCGACCGCCTCGCCGAATCCGGCGCCCTGGTCCTTGAAAAAAGACCGTTCACCCCCTCGGATCTGGACGGGCGATTTCTGGTGATCGGCGCCACTGACGATGAACCGTTGAACCGGCAAATTCGGGCCGAGGCTGAAAAGCGCCAACTGCTTTGCAACATTGCCGATTTTCCAGAGGGATGCAACTTCATCCTCCCGGCAGTGGTTCGCCGGGGCGACCTGATCATTGCGATTTCCACCTCCGGCAACAGCCCGGCGTTCGCCAAACGGCTCCGCCAACAAATCGAGCACGAATTCGGGCCCGAATGCGATCTTTTTCTGCGGCTCATGGGGGCGATCCGCAGCCGCCTGTTGCTGCAGGAACACGCGCCGGAAGAGCACAAACCTCTGTTCGAGGCCCTCATCGAAGGAGGGCTGCTGGAAAAAATCCGGCAGGGAGATCCGGAGCCTGTGGACCGGCTGCTGGCCGCGGTCCTCGGCAGCGGGTTCCGATACCGGGAACTGATCG
>CBFCZJ010000255.1:0-5870 GCA_965602445.1 uncultured Desulfobacterales bacterium
GACCTCTGACATCCGGCTTTACAGGCCTCCCAGCCCCTGTCCCGGCGTAGCTGAAAGCGAAGACGGATCCCATCCTTTCAGCGCCGAAGGCGCGCTATGTCCGGCTGCGCAGCTTCGGATTCAGGGCATCTCTCAGCCCTTCGCCGAAGAGGTTGAAAGAGAGCACGACGATGAGAATCGCCACTCCCGGAACGAATGTCAGCCAGGGGGCGTCGAAAATAAACCGGCGGCCGTCGGAGAGAATGTTTCCCCAGGTGGCATGCGGCGGCGGCACGCCGAAGCCGAGAAAACTCAGTCCCGCCTCTGTCAAAATGGCCGTTGCTATGCCGATGGTGGCCGAAACCAGCACCGGCGCCACCGCGTTGGGAATCATGTGCCGGAAGATGATCCGAAGATTGCCGACGCCCAGTGCGCGGGCGGCCAGTACAAAATCCTGCTCTCGCAAGGACAGGAATTCGGCGCGGACAAATCGGGTGGTTCCCATCCAGCTCGTCAGTCCGATGACGATCATGATGTTGTACAGGCTCGCCGGCAGCAGGGCGACCACGGTGAGAATCAGAAAAAAACTCGGAAAGCAGAGCATGATGTCCACCACTCGCATCACCACGGTGTCTACGGTGATCACCCCGGCCGACAGGGATTTGACCGCAGGCCGGCGCCGGCGGCGGTCTGCCGCTGCAAGGAGCAGCAGGGCCGCGGCGGCCCCGCCGAAAGCAAGGGCAAGCCATCCAAGCCCCGCGGCCAGGACCGCTGCAGCCGCGGCGGTGCATGCAGCCGCCAAGCATTGGTGCAGGCGGATGCTGCGCTGGCCAAAATAGCCGGCAATGCCCCCCATGAAGATGCCGATGATCACAGAGATGCCGACGGCAACGAAGCCGACCGTCAGCGAAACCCATGCCCCTTGAAGCATCCGGGCGAACACGTCCCGTCCCAGATCGTCTGTGCCGAGAATGTAAAGGGGCAGCGTCGGCACCTCGGCCGGCGTCAGTACCTCCGGATTGATCCTGGAAAACGGCGGCCGGAGTTTTTCTGAAAGGCGGATCTGGGCCGGATCGAAGATCGGGTCGGCCCCGGAGGTCAGCACCAGCCCTGCCAGGGCCGTCAGAAAGAACAGGATGAAAATCGTCATGCCGATGACGGCCATCCGGTTTTTTTGAAACAACCGCCAGAAGCGCTCCATTCGCGTCCGATGCGGAGCGGTAGGACGGTCCAGCCCGCCTTCGGCCGGCCGCATGTGGTCTCGATCGACCGTCATAGCCGGATCCTCGGGTCGACAACCATGTAGAGGATGTCGGAGACGAAGGTGCCGGCCAGCACCAGCACCGCCGAGATGAAATTGACCGTGAGAATCACCGGGTAGTCCCGGGCGAGAATCGCCTCGTAAGCCATCCGTCCCATGCCCGGCCATGAGAAGATCGATTCGATGATGACCGATCCGCCGATCAACCCCGGCAGAATCAGCCCGAACATGGTTACAAAGGGCAGAAGCGCATTTCTCAGGGCATGACGGTAGTGGACCTGCTCGGCGGGAAGTCCCTTGGCCCGCGCCGTCCGAATGTAGTCCTGGCCTTCGACTTCCAGCATCTGGCTTCGAACGTAGCGCGACAGCACCGCCACGCCCCCGGTGGCGCCCAGAACCGAGGGAAGCAGAAGATGCCAGATCCGGTCCATGAACACGTGAAGGGTTGAAGTGGCTCCCAGGCCGAAGGTCTGCATGCCGATGACCGGTACGTGGAATTTGGTGACCACGAAGATGATCAGGATGTAGGCGAAGAAAAAGCCGGGGATCGAAATGAGCAGGTAGGAAAGAAACGTGGCGCTGCGATCGTAGATGCCGCCTCGTTTGATGGCCGATCGGATCCCCACCGGAAATGAAAGCGTCCAGGTGAGCAGGGTTCCCACGATGAACAAAGGGAGGCTGTTTAAAAACCGTTCGCCGATTTTGCCCAGAACGGATCGGTTGTCTTTCCAGGAGACGGTCCGTCCGGTGAACAGGTTGCGGTAAAACAGCAGGTACTGGATGTGGAGGGGTTTGTCCAGGTGGAATTCCTGCCGGAACCGCTCCACCATCTCCGGGGTGAATTTCGGGTTGAGCGGATCGACCTGGCTGGGGCTGCCCGGCGCCAGGTGAATGATCAGAAACGACACCACAGAGACGAAAAAAAGGGTGACCAGCTTCTGTATGGCGCTGCGGGCGATGAATGAGATCATGATGTTGGATCCTGGCTGCTGGATGCTCGATGCCGGCGCGGCTGGGATGCTGGGAAGCTGGGATGCTGGAATGCAAAACAAGAACGGATTCCCCAATTCATACCTGATGATTTTACTCTTGAGACCATGATCTTCCAGCATTCCCCACAGTAGTCAGTTTTTCCACTTTTCATTAAGTTCCAGCAAAGCATTTTTCTTCGTCCTGGCTTTCCAGCCTACCAGCCTTCCAGCTTCCCAGCGGCGCCGGAGGGACCGCAGTGCCTCCGGCGTTTAGTATTCGGCTGCAAAATCCGGCGCCTGGGGCAGCTTGATCCATTTGTTGAAATGAAACCGGTAGTTGCCTGTGGGTGTCGGGGTGATTTTTTTGTACACCGTGCGCCCCTGTTCGTCGGTCTCTTTGATGACAATCCGCTTGTCGAGCACCGCCGTCCATTTTCCCACGTAGAGAAAGGTGTACGGCTGCTCCTCGGCGATGATTTCGTGAAGACGGTGGCAGGCCGCCACCTGCTTTTCATGGTCGTACTCGCTGCGGATCCGGAGGATCAGGTCATCGGCCTCGGTATGTTCGAATCCGACGAAATTGAGTTGATTCGGCCCTGTTTGGCTTGAATGCCAAATCTGGTAAAGATCCGGTTCGATTCCCATGGACCAGCCCAGCACCACGGCATCGAAATCGAGCTTGTTGATCCGCTCCTGCAAAAAAACCGACCATTCCAGCAGATCGGTGCGCACCTCGATCCCGATGCTCCGCCAGGCATCCTGGGCCACGGCCACGATCGCCTTTCTCAGGTCGTTTCCGCTGTTGCTGATCAGGGTAAACTGCAGGGGGCGGCCGTTTTTTTCGAGCCGTCCCTGAGAATTTTTTCGCCATCCGGCCTCTTCCAGCAGGGCGAGGGCCGCTTGCGGATCGTAGGGCAGCGGTTCGATGCTCTGATCGTAATAGTCGGTCTGCTTGACAAAGGGACCGGTGATTCGTTCTGCCTGCCCATAGAGGATGAACTGGATGATCTTGTCCACGTCGATGGCCATCCCCAGGGCCCGGCGCACCCGGGGATCGTCGAAAGGCGGCCTTCGGGCGTTGTAGCCGATGTATGTATAGCCGAAGGAGGTGCCCGAAAAGCTCTGAAACCGCGGATCTTCGGCGAGGCGCCGGACCTGGTGGGGCTCCACGCCGTAACTGTCGATGGTGCCGGCATAAAACTCCATCTCCTGGGTCAGCGAATCGGGAATCACGCGGGTGATGTATTGTTCGTAGTTGGGGGCACCCTCCCAGTAGTCATCGAAGCGCTCCAGGACGATGTACTGGTCCGACTTCCACTGTCGGAATGTAAACGGGCCGCAGCCGATCGGATTTCGATTGAAGCGGCTCTGGCGAAGTCCGAAATCTTTGGGATCGAGGCCCCGGGCCCCGGCTTCCTCGGCCAAGGCTGTCTCGCTGAGCAGGTGCTGGGGCAGGATGCCCATGGCCCAGGTGCCTATGGCTGGAGAGTAGAGCCTTTTGTAGACGATTTTGACCGTCAGCGGATCGATCACCTCCACTTGCTTGACCGGTTCGTAATCGGCCGTGCGGGGGGAGAGATTTTCGGGGTTCATGATGGCGTCGTAGGTGAATTTTACGTCGTTGGCATCCAACAGGTGGCCGTCATGGAACCGAACCCCGGGCCGAAGATGGAAAAGAAGAATCGGGTTGTGTTCGACGGCCGGAAGGATGCGGCGGGCAAGAAGATCCTGTTGATCCACGGAAATGTCCGCATCGGCCTGAATATAGCGTTTTGAGGGAAACCCCGAAAAATAGTGTTCTCCCAGCAGGAGGGCAAGATTTTCGAAAAGGTCCGGATCGACTTCGGTGAGCGCCAGTCGAATCCTGGCCGGGGCCGAGACCACAACGTCGGTGGATTTGCCCGAAGCGCTCTGCTGTCGGGATGTGAAGCGGCGGGCCGGTTCGACGCTGATCGATTCGATGCGGTCCAGGGAGCGGCGAAGCGCGGCGGGCAGGCCCCGGCCGAAGTGCTTGGCTTGTCTGATCCATTGGGCCACCTGGGCTGCAGAATTGTCTTCGGCGCCGTTGATGATTGCATCGGGGTTGACATAGAAGTATGCGGTTTCAGAGATGCTCCATGACCGGGCCAGCCGGCCGCGGAAGCGAAGGTTTTCATCCCGGTCGATCAGCCCTTCAAAGACCATCGTTTCGATGCTGCTGCTGGCCGTATCGGCCGAAATGATCGGATTGAGCACGCTGGCGTCGCCGTTGGACGCGGCAATGAATTTTTCGAGGCGCTCCGGGTTGCCCCGGGTCTGTTCTTCGTAGGTAGGAACCCAGAAATAGGACTGGAGCAGCACCCCGATGACAACAAGGGGTGCGATGATGAGAAACCGTCGAGTGGTCATGGCAGGAAGGGCATTCCCATCGCCGGAGAGGCCCCGGCGGCATCGGAAAAAGCGGGCGGCCGCCTTTCAGCGGCCGTTCGCCGTGAAACCAAACCGTTCATGGGGAATTCGTTCCGACGCCCATTGGCGGTCCCCGGAATATTTCCCGGGTCGGTTTATGGAGGAAAAGCCTCACTCGGCTGGCGTATTGCCGGCTTCAGCCGCTTCGGCCTGGGCCTTTTTTTCTTCGATGGCGGCCCGAACCGCCTCTCTTTTTTGATCGATCAACTCCGCCTGGCTTTCGTCGATTTCCAGAGAGGCTGCTTGGTTGAGATAGTCGAGGGATTCTTCCAGGGTCTCGATGGTGCCTTTACGCGCGGCAATATCGGCCCTGTAGAGCAGGGCCATCAGTTCGATGCCGTCGAGTCTTTCGTAGACCGCCTTTCGCGCTTCATTCGTTGGGACATATTTCAGTGCCTCGTTGAGATATCCCCGGATTCCCTGATAGTCCGGAAGCCCCTGCGCGGAAAGAAGCGCGTCTGCCTTGTCAAGGTAGTAGTTGTAGATCAACGGGTATACCTGGCTCATGGTGTAGACTTCTTCTGCAGGGGTCGGGGCAGAGACGCCCGGCAGCGTGATCATCAGCTCCTTTCCCATGGGGGCGAACCGGCCCTGATAGATCTTGAGCCCGCCGTTGGCGGATTCCAGGTAATAGTTTCCTTTGTTGGCGAAGCTGGCACCGATCAGGATGACCAGCAGCAAAGCGAAACCGGCGATGCCGTACTTGAAGGCCTTTTCCATGGGATCGGCGGGTTCGGCCGCTTTCGGCGGAGGCGGGTAGCTGACGGAAACCTCCGGCTCCGGTTCAGCCTTTTTTGCCGCGGTCTTTTGCGCAGCCGCCTGTTGTGTTTTGGCTTTTTCTGCAGCGGCCTTTTGGATAAACGCTTTGCCTGCCTCGGCCTTCTGCGCAGCCGCCTGTTCCGCCTTTGCTTTTTCTGCAGCGGCTTTGCCTGCTTTGGCCTTTTCTGCGGCCGATTTCAGCGAAGCCTCGTCGAACTTTCGAAACAAGAGGGCGCGAATGCGTTTGGCTTCATCGGGGTCGTCTGAAGAAATCAGGGGCGGCGCCGTAAAATCCTGCTCGGTGGAGACCTGCTTCGGCGGCGAGAAAACCGATTCCGGCGTCCATGAGTCGAATTTCTGAAACAGCAGGTCCCTGGTGGATACGGCCTTTTTGGGGGCCTGGGCCTTGGCGGCTTTTTTCTTGGGAGCGGTCTTTTTCGGTTTTGCCGCAG
>CBFCZJ010000256.1:0-5839 GCA_965602445.1 uncultured Desulfobacterales bacterium
CTCGGCGTAGACCCTTATCGGGTTGCCAAACAAGTGTGCGGCACCTATTCCCTGGGGCGCATCAAACTGTTGAACCTGGCGCTGGACTCCATCGAACTGGCACCCAACGGGAAGCTTTCCATGATGGTGTTGACCCGGGATATGCTCGAGGAAACCGGCACCCGGCCCGAGGACAGCGACGGCCTGATCAACTACGCCCGGAGCATCGAAGACGTCAAGGTGGCCGCCCTGATCCAGGAAAATGAGAATGGAGATCCGAAGGCCGGACATGGTCATCGCTACCATGTCAGTCTCCGGTCCGACGGCAGCGTCGATGTTGCCCGGTTCGCCGCCGCATACGGCGGCGGCGGTCATGCAAGCGCCGCCGGCTACAGCGTCGAGGATCGGCTCTCGAGGATCAAGTCGGACCTGATCCGTCTGGCCGACACCCTCTGACCGGGGTGAAACAGGTTGCGTCCGAAATGGATCTGGACGGGATTCTCGTAGTCGACAAACCCGAGGGGATCAGCTCGGCAAGAGTCGTCTCCAGGGTAAAAAAAGCGGCCGGCGCCCGCAAGGCAGGCCATGCCGGAACACTGGACCCCTTCGCCACCGGTGTTCTGGTCTGCTGCCTGAATCGGGCGACCCGCCTGGCCCGGTTTTTTCTCGACAGCGAAAAGCGTTACCGGGCCTTGATGACCCTGGGCGTGGAAACCGACACCCAGGATGCCACCGGAACGGTGGTGGCCACCTGCGATCCCGGAAAGCCGGATACCGCTGAAATCCGGGCCGCCGTGGAAGCGTTCCGGGGGAAGATTCGCCAGCAGCCCCCGGCGTTTTCTGCATTGAAACACCGGGGCGTTCCGTTGTACAAGCTGGCGCGGAAAGGAACGCCGATCCAAAAACCGGCGCGAGAGGTTCAGATCCGGTCCATCGAGGTCATCGGCATCGATCTGCCGCAGATTGAACTCGACGTGACCTGTTCGGCCGGCACCTACATCCGCACCTTATGCGCGGACATCGGCCGTCGCCTCAGCGGCGGCGGTCATCTGAAAACCCTGCGGCGGCTGAAAAGCAGCGGGTTTTCGATCGACGAGGCCCTGACGCTGGAGCAGATCGAGCAGGAGGCGCAGGCCGGCAGCCTGACCGCACGGATCCTGCCCATGGCTTCGGCGCTTCGCAACATGCCGGAGGCGGTTGCAGATCGACAGGTGGTCGAGAAGATCTCCTTCGGCCGGACGATCGCGACAGCGGATCTTGCCGGTCCGGCCAAGGGCGCATTCAAGGTGGTCGATTCCGGGGATCGCCTGGTGGCGGTCTTGGAAGCGGGAAACGACCCGGATCGATATACTTACTGCGGCGTATTTACAAAAGAATAAAGACACTGCACAGGAGGCGAAAAAAGTGGTTTTTTCTACGGAAGACAAAAAAGGCTTGATCGAAGAATACAAGCTTCACGAAACGGACACCGGATCCCCGGAAGTACAAATCGGGCTGCTCACCCATCGAATCCAGTATCTCACCGAGCACATGAAGGTTCACAAAAAAGATCATCATTCCCGTCGAGGCCTGCTGATGCTGGTGGGCCGGCGCCGCCGGCTGCTCAACTATGTCAAGGGCAAGGACATTCAGCGGTACCGGGCCATTTTGGAGCGGCTGGGGCTGAGACGGTAGTCTTCGGCGGAAAACGGCGCAGGGAAAAGACAGGGCGCAATGGGGCGCCCGGCGCCGACGTTTTGCGTCATACCGCCGAAATCCGCCGGGCAGGGGCCCGTGCGGGAAAGGGTTTGGGAGAATATTATGGAAGTATTACTGAAGGCAGATGTGGGGGGAAAACCCCTGAGTGTACAGGCCGGAAAAGTGGCCCAGCAGGCCTCCGGCGCGGTGATTGTCAGTTATGGAGAGACCGTGGTGCTGGTCTCGGTGGTGTCGGCCCCCGACGAGCGGGATGTGGATTTTCTGCCGCTGTCGGTCGAGTATCAGGAAAAAATTTACGCAGCAGGCCGGATTCCGGGAAACTATTTCCGCCGTGAAATCGGCCGACCGTCGGAAAAGGAAACCCTGACGGCCCGGTTGATCGACCGGCCGATCCGTCCCCTGTTTCCCAAAGGATATAAGTTTGAAACCCAGGTGATTGCGACGGTGCTGTCCATGGACCAGGAAAACGATCCGGACGTGCTGGCCATGGTCGGCGCGTCGGCGGCCCTGGAAATTTCGGAGATTCCGTTCGAAGGACCCATCGCCAGCGTGCGGGTGGGGCGCGTCGACGGAGAATTCAAGATCAATCCCATGGTCACCGAATATGACCGCTGCGACATCAACATCATCGTTGCCGGTTCGCGGACGGGCGTGGTCATGGTCGAAGGCGGAAGCAGATTCGCCTCCGAAGAGGACATGCTCGAGGCGATCTTTCTCGGCCACGAAGCCATCCAGCCGCTGATCGATCTTCAGGAAAAACTCAGAGAAACCCTGGGCAAGGAGAAGATGGCCTTCATGCCTCCGGAAAAAGACGAGGCGCTGGTCCAAAAAATCGAAGCCGCCGCCGCAGAGCGCATGAAGGAGGCGGTCACCGTTTCCGACAAGGTGGGCCGCCAGAAGGCCGTTCGCAGCCTCAAGGCGGAAATTTTCGAGTCCCTGGGCGAACCGTACCTGGATCGGAAAAAAGAAGCCTTCCAACTCCTCGGAGACCTGCAAAAAAAGATCTCCCGCGAGCTGGTTCTCAAGGAGGGCCGGCGGCTGGACGGCCGGAAGTTCGACGAAATCCGCCCCATCACCTGCGAAGTGGGTCTGCTTCCCAGACCCCACGGCAGCGCCCTGTTCACCCGGGGAGAAACCCAGGTGCTGGGCGTCTTGACCCTTGGATCCGGCCCGGACGAACAGCGGGTGGAAACCCTGATCGGCGAGGAATTTCGCCAGTTCATGCTCCACTACAACTTTCCGCCCTATTCGGTGGGCGAGGTCAAGCGGATCTCCGGCCCCAGCCGGCGGGACATCGGCCACGGCGGCCTGTCGACCCGCGCCATCGAGCGGATCCTGCCGGCCAAAGAGGATTTCGACTACACCATCCGGATCGTTTCGGAGGTGCTCGAATCCAACGGGTCCTCTTCCATGGGCACCGTCTGCTCGGCCAGTCTTGCGCTGATGGACGGCGGGGTGCCGATCACCGCTCCGGTATCGGGCATCGCCATGGGCCTGATCAAAGAGGGGGACCAGGTGGTGGTTCTTTCCGACATCCTCGGCGACGAGGACCACTTCGGCGACATGGACTTCAAGGTGACCGGGACCGCCGACGGCATCACGGCCCTGCAGATGGACATCAAGATCAAGGAGCTTTCCCGGGACATTCTCAAGACGGCCCTTTCCCAGGCGCGGGAGGGGCGGCTGTTCATCCTCGAACGGATGCTGGCGACCCTGGAGCACCCCCGAAATGACATCTCTCCTTATGCGCCGAAGGTGTTCACCATCACCATCAATCCGGACAAGATCCGGGACATCATCGGCCCGGGCGGCAAAGTCGTGCGCGCCCTGCAGGCGGAAACCAACACCCGCATCGAAATCGACGACAGCGGGGCGGTCAAGATCGCCGCGGTCAACGCCGAAGACGGCGAGGCGGCCAAAAGGCGCATCGAGGAAATCACCAAGGAACCCGAGATCGGAGAAATCTACGACGGCAAGGTGGTCAAGGTCACCGATTTCGGGGCCTTTGTCGAGTTCATGCCGGGCACAGACGGCCTGGTGCACATCTCCCAGTTGTCTACCCACCGAATCAAGCGCGTCAGCGACGTGGTCAAGGAAGGAGACCCGCTCAAGGTCAAGGTCCTGGAGATTTCCAGAGACGGCAAGATCCGACTGAGCCACAAGGCCGTGCTGGAAGAAGAAGATGGAAACTCCGGTCAATAAGACGGTCCTTTCCAACGGAATCCGGGTGCTCACCAAGTCCATCCCCCAGGTCAGGAGTGTTTCCATGGGGGTATGGGTGGATGTGGGCGCCCGGGACGAAACCCCGGAGGAAAGCGGCCTTTCCCACTTCATCGAGCACATGATCTTCAAGGGGACCCAAACGCGGTCCGCCTACCAGATCGCCAAGGAATTCGACGCCATCGGCGGCCAGACCAATGCGTTCACGACCATGGAAAGCACCTGCTACCATGCCAAGGTCATCGATTCGCATGTGGGCACCATGGTCGACATTCTGTCCGACATTTTTCTCAACTCGGTGTTCGACGAGATGGAGGTCGAGCGGGAGCGCCCCGTGATCCTTCAGGAAATCGGGATGCTCGAAGACAGCCCCGAAGAATACATTCACGTGCTGACCGGCGAGTCTTTCTGGGGGGGCAATTCCCTCGGCGGCTCGATTCTCGGCCCGAGGGAGAACATCGCCCGCTTCGAGGCCGAAAGCATCGTTGCCTTCTTCCGGAAATACTACCAGCCGGAGCGGATCGTGATCGCCGCGGCCGGCCGCCTGGATCACGAAAATTTCGTCGACTTGGTGGCCGGCCCCTACGATTCGATCCCCTCGTCCGGAAACGAATTTACAAGCCGGCTTACACCGGCAGGAAGACGCCGGCTGGCCCGACACCGCCGCCGCCTGGAGCAGGTGCATATCTGCGCCGTCACCGGCGGCGTTTCCATCACCGACCCTTCCCGCTACGCGCTTGCGCTGATGAACACGATTCTGGGCGGAAACATGAGCTCCCGGCTGTTTCAGGACATCCGAGAACGGCGGGGGATGGCCTACGCCGTCTATTCCTTTGTCTCGTCCTTTGTCGACACAGGCATGTTCGGCGCCTATGTCGGCGTGGATGCGAAGCACGCCGCCACCGCGGCCGCACTGCTGCTGGATCACATCCGGCAGATGGGCGCCGCCCCGGTGACATCGGCCGAACTCGACGACGCCAAGGAATTCACCAAAGGCAATTTGCTGCTGTCCACCGAGAGCGTCGACAATCAGATGGTCCGGTTGGCCCAAAACGATATTCACTTCGGGCGGGACATCCCGATGGCCGAGGTCATCGGTGCGGTCGACGCCGTCACCGCAGAAGAGATCCAGGTCCTGGCCCAGCGCCTGCTGAAAGAAAACCCCATGTCCCTGACCGTCTTGGGACCGATCAGTGAAAAAGACATCCCTGAAGCAATTCTTAGTTAGATAGCTCCTGGATCCTCGATGCTGGATCCTGGCAAGTCCCCACGGACACCAGCCGGGGGCATGCCGGATCGAGAGCCGTTGTCTTCCATTGACATTTCCCGATTCATTCGGTATGTCCACTCCACAATATATTGTGCCCCGTTATTTGAATTGAACCAATCGCTGGGGCCGCGAACAGTTGACGGCAGCTTTCCCCAAAAAGAATCATATCAGCCGGGGAGGCCGTCCGGCACGGACAGCCTCCCCGGCGCAGCGGACCATGGACGAACCGTTTCCCGCCATTCGAGTCCTTCGCCTGCACCCCGGGAAGGACACCGACATTCCCCTGCCGCAGTACATGACGGCCCACGCGGCCGGGATGGATCTGTGCGCGGCCGTCGAAGCGCCTTTTTGTCTGGAAGCCGGCCGGATCACGATGATTCCGACCGGACTCGCCGTGGCGATTCCCCCCGGCTTCGAAGCACAGATCCGCCCCAGGAGCGGTTTGGCGGTCAAACACGGCATCAGCCTGATCAACGCCCCGGGCACCATCGACGCCGATTACCGGGGCGAGCTCAAAATCGCGCTGATCAATCTCGGCGAGGCCCCCTATACCATCCGGCGGGGGGACCGGATCGCCCAGATGGTCATCCAGCGGGTATACCGCGCCCGGCTTTCGGAAGTAGACCGTCTGGACGATACAGACAGGAGCAGCGGCGGTTTCGGCTCCACCGG
>CBFCZJ010000257.1:0-5765 GCA_965602445.1 uncultured Desulfobacterales bacterium
GCACCTTTGTCTCGGCCCTGAGCAGCTCAATCTTGTGGCTCATAGATCACCCTTCCCCGCTCAAGAATTTTACGGATGAATACCGGGTCATCGCCGGCCGTGTATAGATCAAGGGGAACCCCGATCCCCTCCTCGAGCTCGCGGCGGAACTGCCAATATCGATCCGCTGGCAAGGGTTCTGCATACAGATCGACGTCCGATTCAGAGTCTCCCTGCTCTTCCTCG
The DNA here is from genome assembly GCA_965602445.1 of uncultured Desulfobacterales bacterium. Taxonomy (GTDB): domain Bacteria; phylum Desulfobacterota; class Desulfobacteria; order Desulfobacterales; family CAFBRK01; genus JAIPEL01. The sequence continues at coordinate 226 of CBFCZJ010000257.1, forward strand.
ATAGATCCGAACAGAACCACCTTTTCGATGCCGTATCGAACGAAAAGGTCCGTTCCTTTTTCGTCGATACGCCGACGAATCATCTCCGAATGGGTCTTCCGATCCATCTTCTGCCGTTTCCAATCGGCGATGAGTTTATCGAAGCTGGGCTGCAAGCTCTCTTCCTATTATGGAAATTATCATAAACCTGATCCGTTACGCGTTTGTCAAATTTTATAGAATAAAACCGGGAATGTAAAGTTTCTTGGTTATTTCGAGTGCCAGAGCAGGTACTTCATCGGCCGGTACCGTCCAAGTCGACCCGGCGGCCGGAGGTATCATCTCTCAGTGCTTCGAAATCTTCCATACCCGAACCCTCTCCTGTGGACGATTTTTCAAAATATAGCCAGAATTATGGCGAAGGTCAATTCTGCGCCAAACTCCCGTTTAAAAAGAATCGCACCCAGCGAACCGAAAGAAATTTCAAGTGGTTGTATCAATCCCATCGGCAAGGAAAAATTCCGAATCCAGAAGCTCGGCAAACAGCCGGGCCCCTTTCTTTCCAATCCCTTCGGTCTCTATCCACTCTTTTTCCGATGCCTTAAAAACGCGACGCAGGGTTCCAAAATGCTTCAGCAGGCGGGTGGCGCGCTCGGGCCCGACTCCGGGCAGCCCCTGAAGCACATACAACTGGCGGCGCCGAAGCCGCTTGGGCCGATATCCGTATCTGGCCACCGGCCGGTGCGTGAGCCGGTGCACCTGGTTTGCCATGAACCATAATATGTCAACGGTCTGCCACAAAGACCCCGAGAAAATAACCGGCACCTGCCAGATCAGCGATACGCTGACAACGGCGCCTCGAACCGACTGGGCATCGATATCGAGATCGGTCTGAAACGGATCGCCTTCGACCAGGATCGCCGTGCGAAGCCCCTGCATCTTGAGCTGCGCGGCCTGCCTGAACAGACGCCCGTCGATGACGGACAGCACGAAGTCGTGGGCGGTCTTTCTTTCGATCACGGCTTCACTGCCGAGACGGTAATCCCCCACCGTCAGGCGGCAGATCCGCACCTCCCATCCTCGCTCCTTGAGCTCATCGACGATCCCGGATGACACCTCCCGGTCGTCGACCGTGACGGTCAGGGGAATTTCGAGCCGTTTTGCGATATTGTGCGCTGAAGTCAACATACGGTTACCTCCCTCAGATAAATGCGCGCAGCGCATTTATCGATGGACGGTCGCCCCCCCGCAAAGCGACCGTCTTTTCCCTATTTCACGCTGAGATTGTCCTTATTTTCCTCCCAGGTCCTGGACCCGATGCCGCGCACCTTCATGATGTCCTCGGCCTTTTCAAACGGGCCGTTTTGCTCCCGGTACTCCACGATCCGGGCGGCGTAGGCCGGACCGACCCTTTTGAGCTGTGCCAGTTCATCGACCGTGGCCGTGTTGATGTTGATCTTGGCCGGCGTTTCGGCCGCCGCCGCCGGCAGCGCCGTCAAAAAGATAAAAATCATCACAAGTCCCATGGCCAACAACAGCGTTCGATGTGTCCTCATGTCTCCTCCTTTTGGAGATAGGGTTGGGCCGACGCCGCTTCTCCCGGCTCCGCCGCCGGGGACCGGCAAAAGAAAAAACTATCGCTGCGGCGGAAAAATCAGATTCCGCCGGTCGCGGCATGATGATGCACGATTTTGGGGCGTGGGTGGTACCGGATGCCGACAAGAACGAGCGGTTCAGTAAACAGGAACTGGAGCGGGAGAAAAACAGCATCGCCGGCGGCGATTTTCCAATACATTTTTCGTACCAGGATTTTGTCCTTTCGGGCAAAATCTGGTTATAAATTACTGATAAAACAATTTTATGTATGATTTCAGCTGTCTATAATACTTACGCGGCATTTGGATGGGCTGTGTCAAATCAGTCTGTTTTCCATCTTCGACATCCGAAGTTCAGCGATCTGCACAGCCCAAAAGATGTGGGTGCACGTAATATTGTGCACTATACGACAGGGGTTGTTAGAATTCCGTTCCATTCGAGCAGCCTCGGAGTTTCGCGAAGTGAGAAACTTTGATAATATCGCCCCAGCGATTTTATCAGGGAGGGGACGACTATGCCGCAGGAAGCCCATACGCTGCTGATTCATGTGAACGTGGAGATCGAGCCCGAGGCGCTGAAAGCCATCGTGGAAGGCGTCAAACAAAAAGTCGGGAGAAACGAAAAAGGCCACTATCAGGCCGATACCGCTGCCGCCGTAGGGGAGATGATCTCCCGGTTTATGAAGGAGCGGGATTTTACCGGCTGGCTGCGGGAAAGCGCTGCTGACGGATAGCGGACGGGTGCTTCGCACCGCTGGAAGGCTGGAAAGCCAGGAAGCTGGGAAGCTTACAGCAAAAAACCAAGCAGGAAACAAATCAAGCAGTCCGCATTGCCATCTGATCTTTTTTCTGCGGGTTGCTGCTTCCCAGCATCCCGGCATCCTGGCTTCCCAGCAGCGCCCAAAAAAAACCGACAAAAATGGCCAAGTGCTACCAATCCACCGGCACCCTCATGCGGCGGCCTTCGCGGTCGTCGAACAGCACGTATCCGTTTTCCCGGCCGAAGAGATACAAGTCCCGGGTGATTTCCACGTCGCTTTTGCAGTAGGCGACCAGTTCGGCGATTCTCCCCTCCTTCCACCACTGCAGGGCCTGAAGACCGTGGGCCGTTTTTTTCCGCCCCAGGGTGGCTTCCGCCAGGTGGTCCAAAGACAACCGGAAGCCGAGCCTTCGATGGACAAACTCGAGAAGGTCGACCGTCGGAACGCGGCCCAGGTCCCGATCCGTATACGCGCTCAAGACCCGGTAGTCGAATCGTTTGACGTTGAATCCGACGACCCGATCGAACCGGTCCAACCGGTCGAACATCTCCGGCAGCTGCTCTTCGAAATATTCGAGAAACCGGTCCTGTGTAGAATCATACAATACGGCACAGCTCACCCCCATCCGGTCGGCCAGATTCCAGCCGCCGACCTCTGCTGCGGAACGCCGGGTCTCGAGGTCCAACACCGCAAAGCGAATGCTTTGCGGTGAAGACCGGGCTGGCCGACGGCGGGCCCGGCGTGAAAAACGTTCAGGACTGTCAATGGGTTTGGATTCAGGAAGCTGGGCCCGGACATCATCAAGGATATTTTCCAGCAAAAGGACGGCGCCGGCTTTGTCCAGGGGACGGTTTCCAGAACCGCACTTGGACGATTGGATGCAGGCCGGACACCCTTCTTTGCAGCCGCAGGAGGCGATCCCGTCCAGGGCGTGCCGGAAAAGCGCCTCGGCTCTTTCGAAAGCTGCGCGGCACAGCCCCGCACCACCGGCAATGCCGTCGTAGATGAACACGCCCGCCCCCCCTGCGGCCGGATGAAATGGCGTGGCCAGCCCCCCCAGATCGTCCCGATCGGCCATTACCACCAACGGGAATATGCCGATGATCCCATGTTCTGCGGCGTGCAGTGCACCGACCCAGTCGAGACCGGCCCCGGATACGGCGCTTTGCGCCGCCCGGCCCGGGGAAAACCAGAGGCCATCGGTTTCAAACACCACCGGGGGCAGATCGAGGGAAAAGCGCCCGAGGCGCTGCCGGGTCCGGATCGACCAGGTTTCATAGCCGGTCACCTGGTCGGTCACCTTGAGCCGGCCGAAACATACCCGTGTGCGGGCAATTGTTTTCTGCCGGATGGTGTCCAGCACCTCGATCTCCTTTTCAGAGAGGGTTCGGGTGTAGTACTCCACCCGTTCGGAGGAAACAGTCGCGGTGCGTGCAGCGGTATCGAGGGTCTCCACCACGAAGGTTTCGCCGCCGTGGAGGTAGACCGCACCGGGATGGGTCTCCCGAAAGGCCCGGGGTTCGTCGATTTCTCCCAAGACGCTGCCGGATCCGGCTTCCACGATCGCATAGCGCGAGCCGCTTCCCCTCAGGTCGACCTGTCGATGGGGAGCCCGCTTTCTGGCGTAGAGGGTGTTTCCGTCTTCTGCGCGCAGCAGTTTGCCTTTTTGCTCCAATTCGACCGCCGCCCGCGCGATTTCCGGTCGCTGCATCCAGTTTTCTTCTCTTTGGAGGGGGAGTTCGGCCGCTGCGCAGACAAGATGTTTTCCGATGATATCCGGGTTTTCCGGATTGACCACGGCCGGCTCCGGGGGATGGTCGAGTATCATCTCCGGATGTCGCAGCAGGTACTGATCCAAGGCGTCTTCTCCGGCCAGCAGGACCACGGCCGATGTCTGTCCGCTCCTTCCCACCCGACCGGCGCGCTGACGGGTCGCCACGATGCTGCCCGGATACCCCACCAGAATGCAAAGATCCAGGTCTCCGATGTCGATTCCCAGCTCCAGCGCGCTGGTCGTCACCACGGCCAGAAGACGACCGTCTGCGAGCTTGGCCTCGATGCTTCGCCGCTCTTCGGGCAGATACCCCGCCCGGTAGGCGGCAATTTTCTCTGCAAACCGGCCCGTCCGCTCCTTTGACCAGACCGAGATAAGTTCCGCCATTTTTCGGGATCGGACATAGACAATGGTCCGAAGACCCCGGTAAAGGGCCGCCTTGAGCAGCAGGATCGCCGCCTGGGCCGGGCCGTCTGCTGCATCCACCAGCGCGGTATAGGACCTTCCCCGTTCGGCCCCGTTTTTGAAGATCACCTCGGCATCGATGCCGGTGAGCTGTTCGACCAATTCTGCCGGATTGGCCACAGTGGCTGATGTAAACACGAAGGTCGGCGCCGCCTCGTATCTTGCACAGACCCGCAGCAGCCGCCGAAAGACCTGGGCCATGTGGGAACCCATCACGCCACGGTAGGTATGCACCTCGTCGACCACCACCAGGGAAAGCCGCTTGAAAAACGACGCCCATGTCCGGTGGTAGGCGAGAAACGACAGATGAAGCATCTCCGGATTGGTCAAAAGCACTTGGGGCGGAAGCTCGCGGATTTTTTTCCGGGTCGAGCCTTTCGTGTCTCCGTCGTATATCGATGCGGTAAAGACCAGGTTGGGCACTGACGAGGCTGCCTTCTTGAGCTTTCGCAGCTGGTCCTGGGCAAGGGCCTTGAGCGGAGACAGATAAAGGGCGGTATGCCCGGGGCTTTCGATCAGCCGCTCCAGCAGGGGCAGCGTGTAGATCAGGGTTTTTCCGCTTGCCGTGGGCGTGCAGACCACCACGTGCCGCCCGGCCCGGATTTTTTCCACGGCGTCGAGTTGATGCCGGTAAAGCCGGGAAATATTCAGGGCTCTCAGCCAGGCTTCAAGGGCCGGTGAAATACCGGTGCCTTTCTTTGCCCACTTTGCCGGCCGCGCCGGCCGCTGGGATACGTGAACCACCCGGCCGGCGAACCTTTCCGAGCCCTTCAGCCCCCGGATGAAATCTTCGACAGTGGCGGTCTTTTCAAAAACCGCGGCCGTTGCTTCCGGCTCCAGGCTTTCTTTTCGAAATCGTTGCTGTTTTCCCACGATTTTTCTTGAATTTGAGGAATGTTTGACTATATTTATTGGTTGACACGCGTTTGGGTCCAGCGGTCAAACGTTCAAAAGCCACGGGATCAT
>CBFCZJ010000258.1:0-5712 GCA_965602445.1 uncultured Desulfobacterales bacterium
GGCGGCGGCGCTTTTTTCACCGGGTTGCTCAAGTACATCATCGGCAAGGAAGAGCTGAAGAACATCATCAACTTTGCTGTGCTGGTGGGGTTCATCTGCTACAGCAGCGCCCTGTTGATTCTCGCCATCGACATCGGCCAGCCCCTGCGGGGGTGGTTCATCTTCTGGCATGCCAATGTCCACTCGATGCTCACGGAGGTGGCCTTCTGCCTTTCCTGCTATTTCGGCGTTTTGACCATCGAATATCTTCCGCTGATCCTGGAAAACCGACAGCTCGACCGGGTTCCCTTCATTCACAACCTGAGCCACAATATGCATGAAATCATGGCCGTGTTCGCCGCCACCGGCGCCTTTCTTTCCTTCTTTCACCAGGGCTCCTTAGGCGGCGTGGCCGGTGTGCTGTTCGGCCGGCCGTTCGCCTTCCGCGAAGGGCTATTCATCTGGCCGTGGACATTTTTCCTGTTTACCTGGTCGGCGGCGGCCTGCGGGCCCTGCTTTACGATCATGCTGCTCAAGATCACCGAAAAAATCACCGGAAAGAAGCTCGTCAAGGACGATGTGGTCAGACTTTTGGCCAAAATCGCCGGCTGGATGCTCTTTACCTATATCATCGCCAAGATCATCGACACCTGGTATTGGGCGGCCGTGACCGCCCCCTCCAAGGGCTTCAGCCTCATGGAGTTTTATTCCAACAACGGGTTTTACGGAATTTGGATCTTGATCTTGGAAGTCGTCGTCGGCGGGGTGATTCCGGCGCTGATTTTGATTACGGCCAAGGGCCGCAGCAATCCCAAGACCCTTACCCTTGCGGTGGTACTGGCCGTGATCGGCGTTTCGGTCAACCGCTGGGTGATGGTGCTCCAGGTCATGGCGGTGCCGGTCATGTCTTTTGACCAGTGGGCGCTGTACTACCCGAGCTGGCAGGAGGTGGCCACCACCTTGCTGCCGGTGGCCTACGGCATCATTCTGATCGCCCTGTCCCACCGGTACCTGCCGGTATGGCCCCAGGAAAGGGAGCTCAACCCCGTCGAGCGGCCTGCCGGTCCTGAGTCGGCGGAGGCGGCCCCGGGAGCAGAATCAGAAGAAGAAGAGACTTCGGCGGAACCGGAGCCGGTTCCGGCGTAGGCCTAGCCCGAGCAAAGGAGGATAGCGATGTTTCCGTTCAATTTCGAGTGGATCTGGGACATGTCCCACGTGGTGTTCATGGGCGGGCTCTGGTTTGCGTTGACCATTCTCGGACTGGGAATGACCTACTGCGTCATCAAGACGGTCATCGATACGGCCAAGGGCAAGGGCGCCCACCACGGCGAGCACTGATTTCCGCACAAAAAAAGCGCGCCCTTCCCAATGCCGGGGAAGGGCGTTTTTTTTTGGTCTCCATGGTGAAAGGTTAATTGGTTGAATGGTTGATTCGTCAAATGGGGCTTTCATCCGTTGTCTTGCCCGGTAGGGTTTTTTCCTAATCGACCATTCGACCAATCAACCAATCGACCATTCCAACATAAACAGGCTGAATAATGGACAAAATACTAGTGGATGGCGGCAAACGGCTTGCCGGGGAGGTGGTGATCAGCGGGGCGAAAAACGCCGCCCTTCCGATACTGGCCTCCTCGCTGCTCACAGACGGGCAGAACACATACAGCAACGTGCCGGCGCTGAAGGACATCGAAAGCATTTTGGTGTTGCTGTCTCACCTGGGCTCCCGGATCGAATCGAACTATCCGTTCATCCGCATCGATGCGGCGGGGCTCGACAATTACGATGCACCATATGACCTTGTCCGGAAAATGCGTGCGTCCATTCTGGTTTTAGGCCCCCTGCTTGCCCGGATGAAAAGAGCCAAGGTGTCTCTTCCCGGCGGATGCGCCATCGGCGCCCGTCCGATCAACCTCCACCTCAAGGGACTGTCGCTGCTGGGCGCAGAAATCGACCTGCAGCACGGATATGTGGAGGCCAGGGCGGATCGGCTGCGTGGAAACGAGATTTTCTTCGACGTTTCCACCGTGACCGGAACCGAAAACCTGATGATGGCCGCCGTACTGGCCGAAGGGACGACGGTGCTCCGAAACGCGGCCCGGGAGCCGGAAGTGGTGGCCCTGGCCGAGGTGCTGAAGAAAATGGGGGCAAAAATCACCGGCGACGGCACCTCGGTGGTGACCATCGAAGGGGTGCCCTCTCTTTCACCGGTTTCGGTGTCGATCCTGCCGGACCGGATCGAAGCGGGCACCTTCATGATCGCTTCGGCCCTGACCGGCGGCAAGGTCGTCGTGAAACACTGCGAACCGGAGCATCTGGGCGCGCTCATCCACAAGCTGCGGCAGACCGGCGCCGAAATCGAGATCGGCCGGGACCGGTTGACGGTATGCGGCGCAGACGAGATTGTCAGCGTCGACGTCAAAACCCTTCCGTATCCGGGCTTTGCCACGGATATGCAGGCACAGTTCATGGTGTTGATGTGCGTCGCCAACGGGCAGAGCGTCATTTCGGAAACCATTTTCGAGAATCGATTCATCCATGTCAGCGAGCTGCGCCGCATGGGCGCCGATATTACGGTATCCGGCAATACGGCCATGGTCCGCGGCGTGCCGCATCTGTCCGGCGCCCCGGTCATGGCCACCGATCTTCGCGCCAGCGCATCGCTGATTTTGGCAGGGCTGGTGGCCCACGGCCAAACCGAGATCAGCCGGGTGTATCATCTGGACAGGGGCTACGAATCGATCGAAAGAAAGTTTGCCGGGCTCGGGGCGGCGATCCGCCGGGTCCAGGGCTCCTAAAATCGCTGCCGCGATTTTCGGAGAGGTGTGTGTCCCGCGAAGAACCCAAAAAAAACAGCACGCGCTGATCAAAGGATCAGCCGTGAAGCCATGGGCAGTCTGAACCTTCCTCCTTTTTTCTCCGGCGGCAGACGCTGCCGGATCAAGTCGTCCCGAAATGGCCATGATCGCGACCGCCTCGCCTTCGGCGAACCCGTTGCCGAAAACCGGGGACGCTGACACCGCCAGAGGAGCGCCGCCGCTGTTACCACAGCGATGCTGGTCCAGGCCGATCCCTCCCCTGGGGATTGCCTACATGGTCGGCATTGCTGCCGGCGCCAGGTTCCCTGACGCCCGGCTCTTTTTTCTGGTGCCGTGCACTTTTGCCGCAGCGGTACTGGTCTATCGCCTGTTTTGCCAGCGCCCGGCGCGGTTGACGCCCCTTGTTTTTATGATCGGCATCGGCGCGCTTTCCATTCAGCCCCTCCTGACGGATCATCTGCCCGAAGGCCATATTGTTCACCGCATCGACGACAGGATCCATACGCTGAGCGGGACAATCGTCTCCGAACCGATTTTCGGTCCCGGCCGCCAGCGGTTCGTAGTCGATGTCTCCGGGCAAGAATCCTCGACCGGACGGCCCATCGGCTCTTTCGGAAGCGTCCGGGTCACGGTGATCGGAGCAGGAGCGGCACTGGCCCGGGGAGATCGGATCCAGTTCGATGCCAAGCTGAGGCCGTTTCGGAATTTCGAAAATCCAGGCCGCTTCGACTATCGTCGGTACATGGCCTTGCAAGGCGTTCGGGCTTCGGCATATGTCAAACCGGCAGATGTAAAGCTGCTTGCCGAGGCCGCTCCGGGCCTTGCGGCCTCGGCGCGCCGGGCGCTTTCATCGTTCATCGCCGCGAAGATCGACGCGCCGGCAAGCGGCATTCTCCGCGCCCTGTTGATCGGGGACCGCGACGGGATCTCCCGGCCGGTCCGCGATATGTTCAACAGGGCCGGCGTCGGCCATATTCTGGCGATTTCCGGACTCCATGTGGGCATCGTGGCCGCAGTGGCCTTTTTTGCGTTTCGACATGGCCTTGTCTTTTTCCCCTTGTTTTTAAAAAGGGGGTGGACTCGGAAAGCCGGTGCGCTTCTGGCCATGGGCGCGGTGATCGGCTACGGCCTGCTGGCCGGCATGGGCCCGTCCACCCAGCGGGCCGTGATCATGGTGTCGACCTTCATGCTGGCCATGGTCTTTGGACGATCCTCTGATCCGCTCAACTCCCTGGCGATGGCAGCTGTCGCCATCCTTGCCATCGATCCGGCCGCCCTGTTTTCCATCTCCTTTCAGCTTTCTTTCGCTGCGGTCGCGGCGATTCTCTATGGCATGCAAAGCGCAGATCACTGGGCATTTTTCAAGAAGCTCCACCGCCGGGCGCTTCGACGGACGCTGCTGTTTGTCTTCGTATCGGTGCTGGCCATTGCCGGGACGCTGCCCTTGACGGCATACTATTTCAATCGAATTTCCCTGGTAGGCCTGGCTGCCAATTTCCTGGTCATCCCCCTGATCGGCTTTGCAGTGGTTCCTCTGGCCCTGGGGTCCGCCGTTTTCCTTGCTCTGGCCGAGGCTCCGGCCGCCGCAGGATTCGAGGCGGCGGCAGCCCTTTTGACCCTGGCGATGGAAGGAATTTCGCTGTTTGCGAAGATTCCCCACGCCGCCGTGCGAATCGTAACACCCAGCCTCCTTGAAATCGCCGTGTATTATGTTCTGCTCGGGGCGGTCCTGAAACTTCATACCGGACGAAGAGCCCGACTGGTGATCGCCGCTGCTTTGCTGATCGGCGGCGCCGATGCCTGTCACTGGATTCAGCACCGGCTGTGGCACCCGGAAATGCGGGTCACCGGCATCGATGTGGGACAGGGAAGCGCGTCCTTGCTGGAGCTGCCCCGGGGCAAAACCATGCTCATCGACGGCGGCGGATTTTCCGACAACCGACTCTTTGATGTCGGCGCCCAGGTGGTGGCCCCCCTCCTGTGGCGGAAAAAGATCGCCACGATCGACACCGTGGTCCTTTCGCATCCCAACAGCGACCATCTCAACGGGTTGATCTTCATCGTCGAAAATTTCAAGGTCAAAGAGGTCTGGACCAACGGGCTGGCTGCCGATACCGAAGCATACCGGCAGTTCATGGCAGCACTGGAAGCCGGAGGGGTCAGCCGTCCGCCGTTTGAACGGCTCGAAAGAAGCCGGATCGTCAACGGAACCAGGGTCGAAATTCTTCACCCCCAGAAAGATTTTATGGCGCGCGCGGCCGGAAAAGACCGTCCTCCCGACGCCAACGACAGCTCCATCGTGGTCAGGGCAGGCCTTGGAGGGGTGAATTTTCTGTTTCCCGGCGACGCCATGGCGACAGCAGAAAGAGACATGGTGTCAAGCGGTTGCCATCAATTGGCGGCAACGGTCTTGGCCGCGCCCCACCACGGAAGCCGGACATCGAGCACCCCCGACTTTCTGGATTGCGTCAACCCGGAGGTGGTGATCGTCTCGTCGGGATGGAGTCGGCGGCGGTATTTTCCCCATCCCACGGTGCGCGACCGCTATCGAGGGCGAAATCTGGCCGTGCTTTGCACGCATCGGTGCGGGGCCGTGACCGTGGTGACCGATGGAAAGGGGTATCGGGTGCAGACGATGGCGGCGCCGGAGGAAGGGTATTAGAATGCCTAAAATGCCTAAAATGAGCTAAAATGCCTGAAGCGGTTATTTGGAATGATTCAATAGTGGGCAGGGTCAACTATCGTTTTGTAAAGAGCCGGAATGCTTAAAATGAAAAATGGCAAGGCATCAAAAGATGGAGCGAAGGGACACCGCCATTTTAGCCATTTTAGGCATTTGAAACTTTAGGCATTCTCTATCCCTATTTCCTAATTTGACCTTCTGCGCCGGATATGAAACAGGAAACGGATGCCAAAA
>CBFCZJ010000259.1:0-5703 GCA_965602445.1 uncultured Desulfobacterales bacterium
TGTTCCCCATGAACCTCATCGAGCAGGAGGTCAGCACCGAGCGGTGGATCGACATTCCCGAGGAGGTTTTGTCCGTTTACAGCATCTGGCGGCCGGCGCCCCTGGTTCGCGCCAGGGGCCTGGAAAAAGTCCTGGGCACTCCTGCCCGGATCTATTTCAAAAACGAAAGCCTCAGCCCGCCGGGCAGCCACAAGCCCAACACTTCGGTGCCCCAAGCTTACTATAATAAAGTGTTCGGTATCGAGCGGATGACCACTGAAACCGGCGCCGGGCAGTGGGGATGCGCCCTGGCGTTTGCCTGCGCCCAGTTCGGCATCGAGTGCAAGGTCTACATGGTCCGGGTCAGCTTCGACCAGAAGCCCTACCGGAAATCGATGATGGAAGCCTGGGGCGGCAAATGCGTCGCCAGCCCCAGCCTGGAGACGCGGGCCGGAAAGGCCATCCTCGAAAAGGATCCGGACACCCCGGGCAGCCTGGGCATCGCCATCAGCGAGGCCATCGAGGCCGCGGTGGGCGACGCCTCGGGAAAGACTCGGTATTCGCTGGGAAGCGTGCTCAACCATGTCATGCTGCATCAGACCATCATCGGCCTGGAGGCCAAAAAGCAGCTGGAAAAGGTAGACGAGTATCCGGACGTCATTATCGGCTGCGCCGGCGGGGGGAGCAACTTTGCCGGCCTTGCCTTTCCGTTTGTCTACGACAAGATTCACGGTCGGCAGATCGAAATTTACCCCGTGGAACCGGCGGCCTGTCCCACCCTGACCAAGGCTCCGTTTGTGTACGACCACGGAGACACGGCCCGGTATACGCCGCTTCTTCCGATGCACAGCCTTGGCCATGCCTTTGTCCCGCCGCCGGTGCATGCCGGCGGTCTCCGCTATCACGGCATGTCGCCCACGGTCAGCCAGCTCGTGGACGAGGGGCTGCTCAGCCCCAAGGCGGTCACCCAGAACGACGCCATGGCCGCCGGCATTCTGCTGGCCCGGACCGAGGGGATCATCCCGGCTCCGGAGACCTCCCATGCCCTGGCCCAGGTGGTGATCGAGGCCAACAAGGCCAAGCAAGAAGGAAAGGAAAAGGTCATCCTATTCAACTGGAGCGGCCACGGCCTGCTCGATTTAGGCTCATACGACAAATACTTTGCCGGCGAGCTGGTGGACTTCGAGTTGAGCGACGAAGCCATTGCAGAGGCAGAAGCGGTCTATGCGGATTTTCCCAAGCCCCAGCATCTCAAGAGCCGGTAAGGTCGCCGGCGCGATCTAAGGAGCTATATGCGCGGAGATTGGAAATGCCTAAAATGCCTAAAATGAGCTTAAATGCCTAAAATTATGGAATACTGCCTGTTTATATGAAAGCCGGAGCGAAGTGACACCACTATTTTAGGCATTTTAGGCATTATAGATCATTTTAGGCATTTATTCTGAGATCATCCTTGATCGCCAATGAGCGGGGAAAGAAAAAAGTGACGGAACGAAAGTTGATGCTCGGAAACGAGGCCATCGCGGCCGGCCTGGTGGAAAATGGCTGCGCCATGGCCACCTCTTATCCCGGAACGCCGGCATCGGAGATCCTGGCCGCAATCGCCCGCCTGAAGATCGACACGGGCCGGCCCCGACACGTGCAGTGGGCCATCAACGAAAAAGTGGCCTTCGAGATCGCCTATGCCGGCTGTATGTCCGGCCTTCGAACGGCCGTGAGCATGAAGCAGGTGGGCCTTAATGTAGCTTCCGACCCGCTGATGAGTGCGGCGTACATGGGTGTTCGGGGCGGTTTTGTCGTCATCAGCGCCGACGATCCCGGGCCCCACTCCTCTCAGACCGAGCAGGACAGCCGCCTGATGGCGATGCTGGCCAAGATCCCCGTCCTCGACCCGGACTCCCCGGCCCAGGCCCGGCAGATGGCAAAACTGGCCTATGAGATTTCCGAGGCGTACGAGATCCCGGTCATGCTGCGGCCCACCACCCGGGTCTGCCACTCGCGGCAGGACTTGCCGCCGGCAGGGGGTCCGGCAGAGGAGGCCGAAGTCGGGTTCAAAAAAGATCCGAGCCGGTGGGCGGCCACCCCCAAGTTTCGCCTCCAGCTTCATCGCGCCCTGGAAGAAAAGCTCGACGCGCTTTCGGCGGACCCTCGCACGGCGCCGCGGCTGCTCAATCCGGACGCTGCCGGCCATAGAGCCATTGCCGCATCGGGGGTCGCCGCCGCCCATGCCCGGGAAATTCTTCAGGACCTGGGCCTGTGGGAGACGCTGCCGTTTTACCAGGTTCTTCAACCGTTTCCCCTGCACCGGTCCTTCATCGACGAAATTCTCGGCAAGTATTCGGAGATCCTCGTAATCGAGGAGACCACCGGCGTCATCGAGATGCAGATCGCCGACCGGCAACGGGTGCGGGGAAAACAGGACGGCAGGGTGCCGTCCGTGGGAGAGCTGCACCCGGAGACCGTGGAGTCCGTCATCCGGGCTTTTGCCGATCTGCCGGGGCACGCGGCGCAGATGCCGACGGTGCCGGGTCGAAGGCCGACCCTTTGCGCCGGCTGTCCCCACCGGGCAAGCTTTTATGCGGTGAAAAAGGCCGCCCCGCGGGGGATCTACACCAGCGACATCGGCTGCTACACCCTCGGCCTGAATCTGGGTGCGGTCGACACCGTGCTGTGCATGGGGGCGGCCATCAGCCAGGCGGCGGGTTTTTACCATGCCCACCGCCATCTTACAACGCGGCCCGACATCGTGGCCACCATCGGCGATTCCACCTTCTTCCACGCCGGGGTTCCGGCCCTGATCGATGCGGTGGCGCAGCAGGTCAGATTCGTGCTGGTCATTCTCGACAATCGGACCACGGCAATGACCGGCAACCAGCCCACTCCGGCCACCGGCGTCGGGGCCTGCGATGAGCCCCTTTCCGCGGTGGACATCGAGGGGCTGGTGGCCGGCTGCGGCGTCAAGTTCTGCCGCACGGCCGACCCTTACGAACTGGCACCGTTCATCGCCCTGCTGAAAGAGGCCGTTTCCTTCAGCCGAGAGCAGGGGCCGGCGGTGGTGATCGCCCGCCATCCCTGCCTGCTCGATCGGCGCCGAGGCCCCTCGGATCAAGAGCCGGTGCAGGTGGTTGTCACCGATGACTGCGACGGCTGCGGCTACTGCCTCAAGCACTTCGAGTGCCCTGCCCTGGTTCAGGTAAAGGGAGAAGAAAGGGTCCGAATCGATCCCGGGATCTGCAGCGGGTGCGGGGTATGTCTTTCGATTTGTCGGAACCATGCCATCGTTGCCGTCGATTCTGGAAATTGAAGCGCTATAGGGATTGTCAAAGTCCGTGATGGAAAAGCCATGACCAAAATCGAAGCGAAGCGAAACCAGATCGTAATCAGCGGTGTGGGCGGCCAGGGGGTGTTGTTCGTCACCCGGATTCTGGCCGAAGCCGCCATCGGACACCGGCGCCCGGTGCTCACCTCAGAAACCCATGGAATGGCACAGCGCGGGGGGACGGTCATTTCCCATCTCAAGGTGGGGGATTTTGCCAGCCCTTTGATCCGGCCCGGCGCCGCAGACGGCATGCTGGTGCTCAAAGAGGAAAATATCGCCGCTCATCGGGGATTTTTACGTCCGGGCGGATGGATGGTGGTCAACGCTAGAGAAGTGGCCGATGCCCCCGGAGTTGTCTGCGGGCAGATCGATGCAGACGATATCGCCCGCCAAATCGGTCAGCCAAAGGCTGCCAATGTGATCCTGCTGGGCTTTGCCCTGGCCTGGCTCGACGGCAGCAACGTCGGCCTGTGGTGCTCCCGCCGTGACATCGAGAACATCGTTGCCTCCGGAGCCGACCGAAAACGGGCAGAAGATCTGGCGGCAGCCATCGACGCCGGCTACGCCGAGGGGACCCTTAAAAAAAACCGAAATTCGAAGCACGAAGCACGAAACAAGCACGAATGACCGAAATCCGAAACAACACATCGCAAGTACTCATCTATGCAACCGAAGACAGCAGGGTGGGTTTATTATGTTTTGGACATTGGGTCATTCGAAATTCGAATTTGTTTCGGATTTCGAAATTCGGATTTCGAAATTGGGACCAGAGTACCGGCAAACTGTAAATACATGTTGGAAAGAGAATCATGGCATTCATACCCAAAGACCTGACGCCTGAGCGGCTGCGGAAGATTCAGACAGAGGGCCTGAAATGGACCGCAGCCCATGCCTATGCCAACTCGGCCTTTTACCGGAAAACGTTGGACGAGGCCGGCATCGCCCCTGGCGATATCCGCAGCCTCGATGACCTGCGGCATCTTCCTCTGATCGACAAGGACGACCTGCAGACCGAGTACCCGTTTCCGCTTCTTTCGGTCCCTTTCGAGCAGGTGGTGCGGATTCATGCCTCCAGCGGCACCACGGGAAAGCGCAAGGTGCTCAGCTATACGCAGAACGACGTCAACCTCTGGGCCGACATGTTCGCCCGCTGCTACGAGCTGGCGGGATTGACCCGGGCAGACCGGGTCCAGATTGCGGTGGGATACGGGCTTTGGACCGCCGGGGCGGGGTTCCAGGCCGGGTGCGAGCGCTTCGGGGCCATGGCCGTCCCTTTGGGACCGGCCAATGCCGACATGCACTGCGAGATGATGGTCGACATGGAGACCACGGTGTTTTGCTCCACGGCGTCCATGGCGCTGCTCATGGCCGAGGAGATCACCCATCGCAACTTGCTTTCCGACATCCGGGTCAACACCATCATCATGGGTGCGGAGCGGCACAGCGACGGCATGCGCGAGCGCATCCAGGAATTGATGGGGGTCGAGCATATATTCGACATCTATGGGCTGACCGAACTCTACGGACCGGGAACAGGGCTCGACTGCAGGATGCACGACGGCATCCACTATTGGGCCGACCTGTTCATCTTCGAGGTCCTGGATCCGGCGACCCTCGAACCGGTTCCTTACGGCGAGCCGGGCGAGCTGGTGGTGACCACCCTCAAAAAGGAGGGAAGTCCCCTGATTCGCTACCGCACCCACGACGTAACGCGTCTTTTCGACGCCCCCTGTGCGTGCGGGATCCCCTTTCCCCGGCATGACCGGATTCTCGGCCGCACCGACGACATGTTCATCTACCGGGCGGTGAACATCTACCCGAGTCAGATCGACCATGTGCTCAGCCGCATCCCGGGGATCGGAAGCGAGTACCAGATCCATCTCCAGCAGCGGGAAAGCGGGCGGGACATGATGGTGCTCCGGGTGGAGCGGGCGATGGGGGTCGGGCCGGAAAGCGACGACGCCCTGGCAGAAACGCTGGCGGCCGAGATCCGGCGCAAAATTCTGGTCCGCTGCATGCCCGAATTGCTCGACTACGGCTGCCTGCCTCGGACCGAACGAAAGAGCCGGCGGGTGTTCGACCATCGGAATGGCAATTCCTGACCGATCTTGGGCCGCGCCCAGGAAAGTATGCTGTGTCTATAAAGAATGAAAAATACGAAGCACGAATATCGAAATCCGAAACAAATTCAAAATCCGAATTTTCAAATGACCAAAACAAAGTCAAAGAACAAAAAAAACGGATAACCTTCTGAACACCTGCTGTTGTTTGGGTCATTCATATTTGGGTCATTTGATATTGTTTCGAATTTCGATATTCGGATTTCGGATTTTTCCCTACTGTTTTTGATCCCGGGGCCAAATACTTCCACGGTCATCGACAGCGCGGCCCCCGGCAAACCCAGC
>CBFCZJ010000260.1:0-5692 GCA_965602445.1 uncultured Desulfobacterales bacterium
TGAACGGCACGGAGGCCGTTCACTACATCGGCAGAGGCTTCGGGGGAAGTTTCACCCTTGATCAAACTGGACGCTACGCCGGCCAGAGGCGGCGCTCGTATGAAACTTCGCTCGAGACCGTGGTTTTTCGTAGGGCACGGCGTCCCTGCCGTGCCGATGTGAACGACACAGAGGCCATTCGACTGGGCTCATGAAAAGCCGTTCACTACATAGCCGGAGACTCCGACGAAAGTTTCACGGTTGATCAAACTGGCCAGCTAAAGCAAAAAAATTTCTATAGAATTCGGAACCCCCGAACCCTGAACCCCGAACCCTGAACGCCGCGCCAGCGGCAGGGCTTATGTGAAACTTCGCTCGAAACCTGGGTTTATGGCATGGCTCCATACAAAGACAATGCGGTTCGTTGATGGTTTACCTTTTAATGTCTTTTTGAGCCCTGCCCATCAGAAGCCGGCTGTCTTTGCCCAGCTTGAGCAGGCTGACGACCACCACCATAAACTCCAGTCGTCCGAAAGACATGGCGAAGATTTCCACCCACAGGGCAGGGTCCGGCATGTCGGCGGAGGTTACGCCCATGGAAAGCCCGACCGTTCCGAGAGCAGAGGCGAACTCGAAAAGCGCCCGGGAAAAAGGGCAGGTCGAGCGTTTCCGCAAAAGGCCATGCCGAAAACAGGATCACCGTGACCCAGCCTATGAGAACGATGACGCCGTCTTCCTGGATGGAGAGGGTGACCTCGGGTGCCTTATGAAATACTTTCCGAAGTGTCACCCCCAACAGGGCAAGGCAGCGTCTCGATCAGACAACTTCCGCAGCGGCAGAAAACGATATGAGATTTTTTCTGCTGCTTGTAAAATCGCCTCAGCGATTTTACAAGTTGACCACGTTGTCGGCCAGCTGCATGGCCGTGACGATGTCGAGCATGTTGGTGGTCTGGCCCACCTGCTTTTTTGACAGCAGATCGAAGTGGGTCAGGCAGGTGCCGCAAACCAGAATGGCCAGCCCCTGCTTTTCGTAGCGCTGCAACACCTCCAGCACGGCCGAATCGTCGACGGTCAGCTTCACCCCGCTGTTGACGAAAACCAGCCGCCACAACTCCGGCCCCATTTCTTCCAACGTCTTGATGAAATTGACCATCAGGGCCCGGCCCCAGATAGCTCACCGGAGCACATGAGACGTCACTTCGACAATTGGCCGATCAGGTGGTTGGCCAAAGGACCGCCGGGTTTAAAGATGCCGGTATCCCGAATTTTCGCGCGCTCCGATTGGGGTATACATAAACGGTCGGCGCAAAATACTGTCCACTCGGTATTTGAATCGAAGAGCGAGCGCCTTATGACAAAACCAATTGATCCAGCTTTGGACAGCGTCACTTCTGATTCCCTGAACAGCGTTTGGTGAACTCGATATGGGAAAAGAAAAATCGCAAAAACCGCATGATTTAAATGGCGACGAGCAACTGGAAGCCCGGCGGCGCATGGCGCCCAAGGCCGCGATCGTGTATGAGGCCATTCGAAAAGAAGGCGAGATAGAGTTGGAGCGCAACATGTCTGCGCTCATGTGGTCGGGATTGGCTGCCGGACTTTCGATGGGCTTTTCTTTTCTGATGGAAGCGCTGCTGGCCTATTATCTTCCGGAGGCTAGGTGGGTTCCTTTGCTGTCGAAGCTCGGATACAGCATCGGCTTTCTGATCGTCGTGCTCGGGCGCCAGCAGTTGTTCACAGAAAATACGCTTACAGCGATTCTCCCCTTGTTGAGCCAGTGGAGATTGAAAACCCTGTTAAAAGTAATTCGCTTATGGCTTGCCGTAATGGTGGCCAACTTGACCGGTGCCTTTCTCTTTGCGGCTTTGCTATGGGTGATGAGTCGTTTTCAGTTCAACTTTTATCCAGAATTGCTTTCCATTGCCCAAAAAGGAAACCATGCTGGATTTTTGGACACCTTCATCAGTGCCATCTTTGCCGGCTGGCTGATTGCCTTGATGGTATGGTTGATGCCGTTTGCTGAAACCGCCCGGGTAGGCATCATCATCATTATCACTTACATGGTCGGCCTGGGCGGTTTCGCCCATATCATCGCCGGTTCTGTGAGCGCTATTTACAAAGTGATGCTGACCCAGACCACCATCGGATATTTCTTCACATGCTTTTTTGGGCCCGCTTTGTTGGGCAATATCGTGGGCGGCGTGGCCTTCGTGGCCATCCTAAACTACGCCCAGATCAGCCCGGATCAGCCCGTGCCATGAGGTGGCCCCGGAAAAGATGATCTCGGCTGCCTATGGAGAGTTCCCGGCCACGACATTCACCGTTCCGGGCCTGTGGCCGTGATGTCGGCGTAAAGACGAGGCCGCATCGGGGCGTACGGTCCTGTCCTTCGTAAAATAAAGGATACACCTACTGCCGACATTCGTTTTCTCCGGGTATAATGATTTAACTGTAAACATGCCACTTTACATCCGCAATTTCCGCGGATTGGAGCCGGGCAATTTTGCACAGAGAAAGGAGCATATGCTATCGGATCATCAGGACGAAGGTACTGGTAAGACCGACGCCGGGGACGATTCGTCTCATGCACCGCTGCCAGAGAAACAGGCATGCTCCGATAGCCCCACCGGTAAGCTGCGGGCCTTTTTGCACTCGGGCCGGTACCGTGCCCCGAACGACCTCGACGATTACTGCGACGATATGAGCACGTTCGTTTCCCTGGGCGGTATCGAAACGGCCGATATGCGGCATCGACGCGAAGTACTGCTTTCTGGGGAAGACCTTTCGTCCCGGCCCGAATCGACAGGCACGAAGCACCCCGAGATGGCAACCGATCCTGCCACGCTCCCGCCGGTCGATGCAGCCTACGTTGACATCCATACTCATGAAACGAAGTTTGTGACGCTTTTTGCCGACCGATGTGCGCATCGTTTCGCCCACCGGCGGGGATGCCGCACCTGTGTTGACAGCTGTGCCTGGGGCGCCATAGTCGAAGGCGACCCCGTTCCGCAAATCGATTATTCAGCCTGCTCACGGTGTGCCGCCTGCGTGGCGGCATGCCCGTCTGGCGCGCTTCAATGGCGTTCATCGCCGACGGCAGAGCTGTTGCGGCATCTCAAAAATCGACTCCATACCCTGACCGATCAGAATCCTGCCCCTATGGTCGTTTTTCACGACAAGGATACCGCCCTTCCAGGAGAGATAGCCCGACCGGAAACCGACATCATCGGGCTGGAAGTGGAAGCCATCGGCTTCATCGGTGCGGAGACCCTGCTTTCGGCCTTGGCCCTGGGGGCGGCCGCTGCGTTTGTTCTCGTGGATGCAGCCACGGGGAATGCCACGCGCGAGGTCTTGGCCGAACAGGTTCGATGGGCAGAGGCCGGGCTCGCCGCGGCCGGCAGATCGGATGTCCGTATCGGCTTGCTGGATACCGCAGAAGGCTGCCCCGGATTGCCGAATGTGCCTTCAGTGTCCGGTGCGGACAACTGGGTGCCGGCGAGTTACGGCTTCGATTATCCCAAACCGGTATTGATCCATCTGGCCGCTGCACACATGGCCCGGTGGGGTAGTCGGCCGGCAACCGTAGTGCCGCTTGCCGACGGCGCACCCTTGGGGGCCGTCCAGGTCGACGGTTCGAGATGCACGCTATGCATGGCCTGCGCCGGTGCATGCAAAATGAAAGCTCTCGTCCCGATCGACGGCGACCGACCTGGCCTGCAATTCACCGAAGCCGACTGTGTGCAATGCGGACTGTGCGCCCGAGTGTGTCCCGAGCAGGCCATCCGTCTGGTTCCGCGCCTGAATCCGGAACCCGTCGCCGCCTCCCCGACGGTTTTGCACCAGGTCGAACCGGCGCGGTGCATCTCTTGCGGGCAGGCATTCGCTTCAGGCGAAATGATTGCCGCCATCCTGCACAGGCTGAAAGGCCACTGGATGTATTCCGATCCCGAAGAACAGCGGAGGCTTTCCATGTGCGGCCGATGTCGCGTGCAGGATTTTTTTACCAGGCAGTCCCGAGGAGGGCCTTACTGATCATGACCCAGGCACCGACATCGGCCCTGCCCGATGAAACGTTTTTCAAGGTCCGTACCGACACCTATGCCCTGCTGGCCGCGCTGCTGTTCCGCGCGCCCGACCCCCAACTTCATCTCCAATTACAGAACCTGCAGTGGCCGGCTGACATGCGCGCCGAGTTGGTCGAAGGCTGGAACGGTGTGCGTGAGGCGGCCCGCAAATACCGACAACAGGCCATCGAAAATGAGTTTCAGGCCATTTTCGTGGGGTTGGGCAAAGGAGAAGTGGTGCCCTATGCCTCCTGGTACAAGCAAGGATTGCTGATGGCGGTGCCCCTGGTCCATCTGCGGCGCGATCTTGCCGAATTGGGACTTTCGCGGCGTCCGGAAGCGCATGAACCCGAAGACCACGCCGCCCTTCTGTGTGAAACCATGGCGTTGCTTGCACAGTCACGAGAAGTCGACGGCGGTGCTTACGCCCGCTTTTTCCAGCGACACGTGGCGCCCTGGATGTTCGCCTTTTTCACCGACCTGGGCAACGCCCCAAGCGCCGGGTTCTATCGGGCGGTGGCCGAATTGGGCAGATACCTGCTGGATGCCGAGCGGCACCATCGGATTGCCGACGGACCGACTCGGGAGGCAAATAGCGCTACTGATGGTATTTGAAAAGCAAAGGAGCAAAGTATGCAAGCCAGACCCTATTATCCGCAGCGACGTTCTTTTTTCAAGAAACTGGTCGTGCTGAGCGGTTCACTGGCGCTGTCGCCGCTGGTCGGAAGGCGTTCGGCGACGGCGGGTCGCATCGATGCAAGCCCACAGTCGAAGCCGTCGGGCTACCATATGACCGCCCACATTCGAAAATACTACAAGACGGCCGCCAAGTAATCCGCAGCCACAGGGAGCAACATATGGTCAAATCCAATTCAAATCCAAACGATTCGGCAAAGCCCGTTGCCTCCCAGGACCATCACCCGAACAAAGGTCTGGGCCGACGTGCTTTCATGCGCCGGACAGGTATAGTGATCGGCGGCGGCACTCTTCTCGGCCTTTTGCCGCCCTCCGCCATGGTTGCTACCGGAGAGAAGCAGAACATCCCTCAGCCGGCAGTCAAGACCGAATATCGACGCAGCATCTGCACCCACTGTTCGGTCGGCTGCGGCGTTATCGCCGAGGTTCAGAACGGCGTCTGGACCGGCCAGGAGCCGGACTTCGACTCTCCCATCAACCTTGGTTCCCACTGCGCAAAAGGGGCCTCGGTCCGGCACCACGGGATGGGCGGCAAGCGCCTGAGATATCCGATGAAGCTTGTCGACGGAAAGTGGACGCGTATCGGCTGGGATCAGGCTATTGAAGAAATCGGGAACCGCCTTCTCAAGATCCGCGAAACATCGGGGCCGGATGCGCTTTTTTTCTGCGGGTCGTCCAAGGCCAGCAACGAAGGCTCGTACCTTCAACGCAAATTCGCCGCCTTTTGGGGCAGCAATAATGTCGATCACCAGGCGCGCATCTGCCACTCCACCACGGTCGCCGGTGTGGCCAACACGTGGGGCTACGGCGCCATGACCAACTCCTATAACGACATGCACAACTGCAAGGCCATGCTCTTTGTGGGCAGCAACGCGGCCGAGGCCCATCCGGTCGCCATGCAGCACATTCTCCGCGGAAAGGAAAACGGCGCGAAATGGATCGTGGTGGAT
>CBFCZJ010000261.1:0-5650 GCA_965602445.1 uncultured Desulfobacterales bacterium
GGGGGCCGCCGCCCCGCAGGTCCTTTCCAGGCTCCTTGGGAAGCAGCGTCGATTCATTAAAAGCGAGAGGAAGTCAGCCGGTGGGTGGCGTCGGTCCAGGCGCGGCTGAAGCGTTCGGCGACGTCTTTGGCGTCCTCGCTTCGGCCCTGCTGCTCGAGGGCTCTGCCCAGGCCGAACAGGGAGTAGCCGTTTTCCGGGTTTTTGCGCAGGTCCGCAGCGTACACCACCTCGGCTTCGTTCGGCCTGCCGTCATTTAGAAGCATGGCCCCCAGAAGATGGCGGACCGGGAAGTACCAGTCGGGGGGTTCGTTGTAGCGGAGGCTGTCTTCGAGTCTTACGGCCCGCTCCATACGAGCCAGACCGTACAGGGTGTCTCCCTCGGCGTGGGCCAATTCTCCCCTTACGATCTCCTCGGCAATCGTCATCAGCGTCACAGCCGGCGCAAATCCGATGTAGCGTTCCACAGACGCCATCGCATTCCGGGCGGTGATCAACGGTTGAAGCTCCCGCCGGCCTTCGGCCGTTCGATCGGTGTGAATGTAGGCCAGGGCCCGACCATAGTGCCAGATTCCCGTCATGAACTGCGAGTCGACGTCCGGCATGGCCTCGGAAAGCATTTCCTCCCACATTCCGAAGCGCACCATCACGAACATCGGCTGGGACAAGAAGGTTTCATACAGGGCCCAGACGTTTTTATCCTCCGAAAGCTCGGGCGGCACTTTTTCGACGATCTTTCGGGCCGCGGCAAGCGCATCGTCCGGACGGCCCTGGAGCATCGCGGACCACGCCATGAAATGGATGTTGTGCGGGTAGTAATTCAGCGGGTAGATCCCCTGGCTTCGGCACTGGGTGATGTAGTTTTCGTCGGCCGCCACCGCCTTGCGGTTCGCCTCGTAGGAGTCCGTGAACCGCCCGACCCGCATGTAGATATGAGACGGCATGTGCACGAGGTGTCCCGCGCCCGGCATCAGCCCGGCCAGCATGTCGGCGTGCTTCTCCCCCCGCTCCGGGTGGCGGGCCTCCACCGTGTGGATATAGTAGTGCAGCGCCCCGGCGTGCCGGGGATTGCGGTCGACCACCGACTGGAGGGTTTCGAGAATGGCTTCTGTCCGCTTCTTTGGGCTGCCGTCCAGGTTCCAGTAGTCCCATGGGCTCAGGTTCATCAGCGACCCCGCGTAAAGGGTCGCGGCATCGAGGTCGTCGGGGTAGCGCTCCACCAGCTTTTCCATGGCGCGGGCGTAGGCTGTGTCCAAGGCTGCGCGGTCGGCCGTGGGATTCTCGGCGTACCGCTCGGCCAGTGCTTCGATGTAGGCGCGCTCCCGGGGCGAAACCCTGTCTTTGAGGGCCGCCGCGTGCCGGATCGCCCGATAGGCCTGGGGTGCCACCTCCTGGAACATCGGCAGGTTGAGATTGGGGCCCAGCACCAGCGCCCAGCCCCAGTATGCCATCGCATTTTGCGGATCGAGGCGCGCCGCCTCCTTGAAGGCGCGCAGCGCCTCGGAATGATTGAAGGCGTATGTCAGCCGAAGCCCCTGGTCGAAGAACCGCTGGGATGAAGGACTGCTCGTCGTCACCGGAAAATGGTGGTCCCCCAGCCCTTCGAGCTTCGGGGCGATAGGTGCCTCGGCTCTTGCCGGATCCGCGGAAAGGGCGCGGGGGTCGTGGATTCGTGCCGAAGTCGGCTGCGCGGCAAGGACGAAAGAAACAACGAATATTGCTATGGTTGCGATTCTCATAGTTTATCTCCTTATCTTCCGACCCGTTTTGCTCCGGTCGGTATGAATTTTCACCGTAGGTTGCTCCCCCCATGATCACCGTTTCAAGGGAAAAGGGCTCACCGTGAACCTGCGCCGGCCCGCAACGCCTGCGGCCCCAAATTTGGAAAGGTCAGGCCAAAGCGCGTGCAAAGGCCGGGGACGCTGTCAAAGTCCATGTCGAGGCCGTATTTGGCGTTGATCTGCTGAAACCGCTCCACGTCTCCCCAGGCGTCCGCCACCTCCCGAAAGTAGTTCTCGAAGCCGGCCGGGGAGATGATTTCGATGATCTCACAGGGCGTGTCTCCGGGGTTCCAGAAGGTGTGCCACTGCCTGCGGGGCTTTATCACCCAGGTGCCGACCTCGGCGACCACGACGTCGTCTCCGAGCAGGGCGCCGAGCGCTCCTTGGATCACGAACGAGTACTCGTCCTCGTTTCGGTGGTAGTGAAGCGGGGCGGCCAGGGCATGGGGGGCAATCGGGTGGTGAACGACCGAAAAGCGCTGCCCGCTTAAGGCGCCTTCGAGCTTCCAGTTGACGCCGAGACCGCCGAAGTCGAAAAAGTCACCTTCGTGTGAAGGGACGGTAATGGCAGAATTCATCCTGACCTCCTTGGTTGTCGCTGTCTGAGGCGGCAGGCGGCGTCACTGCAAGCGCTCCTTGCCGGCAGGGCCTCGGTTTCAGGCTGCATGTCCACCGGCTCCCAACGCCGTCCAGAGCGCGGTGGCGCCGACGACCAGCAATGCGACCGCCCAGATCAGGTCGAAGTTGATCCAGCTCTTGCGAAGGATTGCAAGCCCGAACCACCGGTAGAGCACGGAACATGCCAGATACGGCCCGGGAGGCATCTTAGGATTTGAACGATCTGATATTCTTAAAAAAAGAAGAGAGGCCCGGAAAAAGAGAAACGAAACCGGCTCCGGCAGATTGACGAATATTGGCGGATTCGGCCAATATCTGCGCGCAACTATTGGTGAAAAGTCATGCGGCTGCTTTTGCGGTTCTCTGAAGCGTGCTGACGTTTTTACCCGTGGTTTCGGATCCCCAGTTTTTTCATGCGGTATCGGAGGGTGGACGGCTTCAAGTCGAGTATTTTGGCAGCGCCCCTGGCCCCGCTGATGCGCCACCGGGTGGTTTGAAGCACATGGGAAATGTACCTTCTCTCGATCTGGTTCAGGCTCGGCAGCTCTTTTCCCTCCGTCCGGCGGGCCTCATCCGGTGCGGCCGGCGGGCCGCCGCGCAAAGGCGCCGGCAGTTGCAGCACCGTGGAAGGAGAGGTGATGATCGCCCGTTCCACGATGTTTTTCAACTCCCGGACATTGCCCGGCCAGTCGTAGGCCATCAGCTGTTCCATGGTGTCGGGATGAATGCCGGAAATGGCGATGCCGAACCGGGCCGAGATTTTTTCGACGAAGTATTCGGCCAGCAGCGGGATGTCTTCCTTCCGCTCCCGCAGCGTCGGGACCGTGATCGGGTACACGTTCAGACGGTAGAACAGATCGGCCCGGAATCGGCCCGAGAGGATCGCCTTTTGCAGATCCCGGTTGGAGGCGGCGATCACCCGCACGTCGACCGACGTCGTTTCCGATCCGCCCAGCCGTTCGAACTGGCCTTCCTGCAGGACGCGCAGCAGTTTGGCCTGCACTTGCTCGGACAGCTCGCTGATCTCGTCCAGAAAAAAGGTGCCGCCGTCGGCCAGATCGAAACGCCCCTTCCGGTGCCGGTCCGCGCCGGTGAAGGCCCCTGGCTCATGGCCGAACAGTTCGCTTTCGACCAGTTTTTCCGGCAGGGCGGCGCAGTTGATCTTGATAAACGGTTTATCCGCGCGGCTGCCGGTTCGATGGATGGCCCTCGCGACCAATTCCTTGCCGGTGCCGGTTTCCCCGAGGATCAACACCGTGGCGTCTGTTTTGGCCACCTGCGTCACACTGTTCAGGACCTCGATGAGCGGACGGCTCCTGCCCACGATCTCTTCGCCGTTGTCCCGGCCCTTGATCTCGGCCTTGAGGTAGGCCGCCTGATTCCTGAGTTCGTGAATGGTTTTCTCGCTTTCGATCCGGTCGTTGATGTCCCGCAAAATGAGGGCGTAAAAAGGCCGGCGCTGCATCTCGAAGCGCGAAAGGGTCGCCTCGGTGGCGACCTGCTGCCCGTCGGTTCGGATGACGTCGAGGCCTCCGGGAGCCATGAGGTACTGCCGGCCTGACGGGCGTGTTTTCAGCTCTTTCACCAGCCCGCGCAGCTTACTGCGGCTGTCTATGGACAGAAATCGGACAAAGGATCTGTCTGCCTCGCCCGGTAGCCTGAAATTCAGGAGCTTTTCGGCGGCCGGGTTGAGCAGAATGATTTCGTGTTTTTCGTCCAGCTCGATAATGGCGTCCATGGCGCTGGTCACCAGCAGGCGGAGCTGTCTTTCGCGCTCCTCCATCTCCGACTCGGCCCGGATCCGCATCAGTTCCGCAGCCGCCCTGGCGGCAAACACCTGAAAGAGGGCCACTCGCTTAGGCTCTTCGGCCATGGGCCGGTCGTCGATGGCTGCCATGTGCCCCAGAATCGATCCGTTCAGATCCATCAGCGGCACACCCATATAGCTGACCGCCCCCAGTTCTTTGAGCTTTTCGCTGCGGGGGAAAAGTTCCCGAATGTTGTCGGGATAAAAAACCAGCTTTGCCTTGTCGATGACTGCTTCGCACGGGGTGCCGTCGATGTCCACCTCGAAATCGGGAAGCAGCTCCCCATCCACCCAGAAGGCCAGCGCCTTCAACCGGCGAAGTTCGGCGTGATATTCGGTGATCCAGGCGTGCTTGGTGTCAAGGGCCCGGGCGAGATTCTCCACGAGCGCTTCGAAAAACCGCTCTCCGGTCGTGGTCGCGGTGCCCTCCAGGAGAATGCGCAAAGGGTCGTCGCTTTGAAGCTGGCAGCCTTGTGCGGCGGGGTCATCCTTCATGATCGGCAGCTCCTTCCGATCGGATTATTTATTGAAACGGCGCGTGCAGGGGGTCTGATGTATGGGAAGTGTCGGGCGTCGTTTATAGTATGTCTGTAAACATCGGAGGAAAGAAGTCAACCGCCCCGTTGATTTCACCCCGAGCCATTCCTAAGTTACCTGCTATGAATGTTCGGTGAATGGCCGCCGACGGCACCGTCTGTCGGCGACGCTGCGAGAGGGGAAAAAGGAACGCGTCGATCATGGCAGACAATCAACTGAAACGCAGGCTCTCTGCGCTGATCAACGCCGACGTAGTCGGCTACAGCCGGTTGATGGCGGAAGATGAACTCGCCACCGTTCGGGCCCTGACCGCCTGCCGGCAAAAAATCGGAGACGTCATCGGCGAACACGGCGGCCGGCTGGTCGACTTCGCCAAATTCGATACGGCTCGCCCAATCCATGTTCGAGGAGACGATCCGCCGGGAACCGGAGTCATCCATCGGCTACGCCATGGCGGCGTGGGCTTATTGGTTCGAGCTTTCCCAATCAGAAGGTGAATATGACCCCCGGCTGCTTCGGCGTGCCAAGCAGCGGGCCGAGAAGGCCTTGCAGATGCAAGACGTCACCGGGATGCCGAATCTGGTCATGGCCCATCTGCAGCTGCTTGAGCGCAAGCACGACAGGGCGCTTGAATCCGCGGAAAAAGCACTCCTTTCCAGGCCCAGCTGCGATACCTCCTATGCGATCAAGGCCAATATCATGAATTATCTGGGCCGGCCGGAGGAGGCCGTCTCTCTGAGTCGCCATGCCATGCGCCTCTCTCCGGTCTTTCCGTCCTTTTACCCGGCGGTGCTGGCGGCAGCCTACTACGGCAGCGGAAAATTCGCCGAAGCGGTAGCAGCGGCCAAGATCAGCCTTCAGGCTGATCCGGAAAACAAGGATGCCTTGATCATTTTGGCCGCCGCCAGCG